>DATIEQ010000275.1:0-23190 GCA_035455665.1 Gammaproteobacteria bacterium
TAGTCCTCGTGGCCATGGCCCGGTGCGGTGTGCACCGCACCGGTGCCCGCGTCGAGGGTCACGTGGCCGCCGAGCACGAGCGGTACGCTGCGCTCGTAGAACGGATGTCTCAACTTCAGGCCCTCGAGCGCTTGGCCCTTGGCGCGGCCCACCACACTGTAGGCGTTCACGCCCCAGCGCTGCATCACGGCGGCCACCAGGGGCTCTGCCAACAGCACCCGCTGGCCACCCGTACCCGTATCGAACTGCGCGAGCACGTATTCGGTCTCGGCATTGAGCGCCACGGCCTGGTTCGCCGGCAGGGTCCAGGGGGTCGTGGTCCAGATCGCCACCGACACCGGTCCCGAGCCCGCGGCCTTCTGCAGATGTTTCAGGAATTCCGTTTCGTCCGCCGCCGGGAAACGCACGTCGATGGAGGGCGAGGTCTTGTCCTCGTACTCCACTTCGGCTTCCGCCAGGGCGGAACGGCAGTCCAGGCACCAGTGCACGGGCTTCAAACCCTTATATAGGTGTCCGCGCCGGATGACTTCCGCGAGCGCCCGCAGCTGGTCCGCCTCGTACTGGTACGCCATGGTGAGATAGGGTTGCTCCCACTCGCCCAGCACGCCGAAGCGCTTGAAGTCCTCGCGCTGGCGGGACACCTGCTCCTCCGCGTAGGCGCGGCAGGCGGCGCGGAACGCCTTCGCGTCCACCTTCTCCCCCGCCTTGCCCACCTTCTTCTCCACCATGAGCTCGATGGGCAAGCCGTGGCAGTCCCAGCCGGGCAGGTAGGGGGCGTCCAGCCCCTCGAGACTGCGCGACTTCACCACCACATCCTTGAGGATCTTGTTCACCGCGTGGCCGAGATGCAGGTCGCCGTTGGCGTAGGGCGGCCCGTCCTGGAGGATGAACCTCCGTTTGCCCTTGCGCGCCGCGCGGATGCGGCCGTAGAGGCCTTCCTCTCCCCAGCGCTTCAGCCACTCCGGTTCCCGCCCCGGCAGGTTCGCCTTCATGGGGAAGTCGGTGCGCGGCAGGTTGAGGGTGGTCTTGTAGTCGGTGGGGTTCGCGGTTTTCTTGTCCATCACTCGCTTCTTCAGTGCTGCGCCAGGAGCCAGGTACGCGCGGACTTCACGTCCGTACGCATTTGCTCGGCCAGGGCGTCCAGACTATCAAAGTGCCGGTCTTCGCGCAGGCGTTCCAAGAGCTCGATGCTGAGACGCCGGCCGTAGAGTTGGCCTTCGAAATCCAGGAGATGGGTCTCGAGCCGCGGCGAGACGCCGCCCAGGGCCGGACGCCGCCCCACATAGGCAGCCGCATCCCGCGGGCCGTCCGCGAGCCCCTTAACCCTTGCGACGAAGATGCCGTTCACCGGCGCGAGCCGGCGGCGGAGCGCTACGTTGGCGGTGGGGAAGCCGAGCTTGCGGCCCAGGCCGTCGCCGTGCATCACCCGGCCGCAGAGGCTGTAGGGCCGGCCGAGCAAGCGGGATGCTTCCGGCAGCCGGCCTTGCTCCAGGAGCAGGCGGACACGGGTGCTGCTCACCCGCTCGCCCGCATCCATGAGGGTGGCGGCTTCCGCCACCTCGAAGCCGTGCTTCGCGCCCGCCGCCTTCAGCAGGGCGAAATCCCCGCGCCGGTCCCGGCCGAAGCGGAAGTCATCACCCACCGTGAGATGGCGCAGCCCCAGGCCGCGGACCAGGATGTCTTCTATGAAGGAATCCGGGCTCCTGTCCGCCAGCCCCCGGTCGAAGCGTAGGCAGAGGATCCGCTCCACGCCGTAAGCGGCGAGGAGCTGCCACTTCTCCCGGAAGGAGGTCAGCCGGGCCGGCGGCTGTGCGGGCGAGAAGTACTCCTGCGGCATGGGCTCGAAGAGGATGACGGCCGCCGGCAGGCCGAGGGAGCGGGCCGTGGTGGCCAATTCGCGCAACACGGCCTGGTGGCCCAAGTGCACGCCGTCGAAGTTGCCGATGCTCGCCACGCAGCCGCGGTGGCGCGGCTCCAAGCTCGCGAGGCCGCGGATGAGTTCCATCACGGCGCCGCCGGGGCCGCGGGCAGATGAGTGCCCTTCACCCGCAGATGGTCGAGGCGGAAGCCAGCGGCGAACAGCACGACGAAATACACCGCCATCGCCGTCAGCATCCAGAACGCCAGCCAGACGACCCGGTGCAGGGCATCGCGCGCCATCCAGCCGTCGAGGCTGCCGGCGAAGACGAACAACATGCCGCCCATCACCAGGTTGGCGAACAGCACGCGCGACAGCAGCGCCTGCCAGCCCGCCGTCGGCGCATAGACGCCGGTCTTGCGCAGGGCGCGATACAGGAGCCAGGCGTTCACGAAGGAGGCGAGCGAGGTGGACAGGCACAGGCCCGCGTGGGGAGCGATGTAACCCGCGCGCGCCCAGGGCACGGTTATGAGCATGTTGAGCCCAAAGTTCGTGGCGACCGCGATCATGCCGGTCTTGACCGGCGTGCGCGTGTCCTGGCGCGAATAGAAACCCGGCACCAGCACCTTCACCAGGGTGAAACTCAACAGGCCCATGGAATAGGTGCTGAGCGCCCAGGTAACCATGCGCGTGTCGTAGGCCCCGAAGGCGCCGTAATTGAAGAGCGCAGCCAGGAGCGGACCGGAAAAGACCAGGAGCCCCATCGCGGCGGGCAGGACTATCACCGCCGTGAGCCTCAGGGCCCAATCGAGGGTAGCCGAGAAGCCAAGGGCGTTCTTCTGGGCATAGTGCTGCGAGAGGTTCGGCAGGATCACCGTGCCGAGCGCGATGGAGAACACGCCCAAGGGGAACTCCATCATGCGGTCCGCGTAGTAGAGCCAACTGATGCTGCCCGTGGCCAGGAACGAGGCGATGACCGAATCCACCACCAGGTTCACTTGCTGCACCGAGGAGCCGAAGAGCGCCGGCAGCATGAGCTTCATGATGCGGTTCACCGCTTCGTGGGTCTCTCCCCAGCGAGGGCGTGGCAGGAGCTTGAGCTGCATCAGGAACGGCAACTGGAAGGCCAATTGCACCGCCCCGGCGACGAACACCCCCCAGGCGAGCGCCATGCCCGGCTGCGCCAGGTGCGGCGCCAGGTAGATGACCGAGAGGATCATCACGATGTTGAGCAGCACCGGCGTGAAGGCCGGAACGCCGAACTTGCCGTAGGTGTTGAGGATGCCGCCCGCCATGGCGGTGAGGGAGATGAACAGCAGATAGGGGAAGGTCACCCGCAGCATCTGCACCGAGAGGGCGTATTTGTCGGGATAATTGCTGAAACCGGGGGCGAAGACCCACATGACCACCGGCGCGCCGATGACGCCGATGAGGGTCACCACCAGGAGTACCGCCCCCAGGCTGCCCGCGACCCGGTCGGTCAGGAGCTTCACCTCCTCGTGGCTGCGGGTCGCCTTGTACTCCCCGATCACCGGCACGAAGGCCAGAGAAAAGGCCCCTTCGCCGAAAGTGCGGCGCATGAAGTTCGGGATCTTGAAGGCCTGGGTGAACGCGTCCATCACCATCCCGGCGCCGAAGTAGCGGGCCAGCACCATGTCCCGGACGAAGCCCAGGATGCGGGAGATGAGGGTCATACCCCCGACGAGGGATGTGGCCTTGAAGAGAGCGCGGGACATGGAGGATCGGTCCTGAAAACCTGAGGCCGGACAAAGGCCCGCCATGATACCGGCCTTCCGGGTCGCAGGCCATGGATAGGCAGCAAAAAGGCCGGTATTCCAGCGGCTTAGGCGCAGTTTCCGTTGCGAAACGGGCCTGAAATCCGTATAGTACGCACCCTTTCCGGGGCTGAATTCCCCGGCGTCTTACCGGTCTGTAGGAGTTGTACTTTGGCTAATACGAAGCAAGCGAAGAAGCGCGCCCGGCAGGCGGACGCCCACCGCGAACACAATGCGACGCTCCGCTCCGCGGTGCGCAGCTACATCAAGAAGGTGGTGAAGCTCACCGCCGAGGGCAAGAAGGCCGAGGCCGAAGCGGCCTACAAGGAAGCGGTGCCGGTCATCGACCGCATGGCCCGCAAGGGTCTCATCCATCAGAACAAGGCTGCCCGCCACAAGAGCCGCCTGAACGACCACATCAAGGCGCTCAAGGCCTAAACTGCCATCCGACGTCCAATTGAAAAGCCGGCTAAAAGCCGGCTTTTTTGTGCGCAGATCGATAGCTTAGCGCCATCCCTGGCGGTAGCTTCAGTGTCTTTCGACTCCCAGCGGGCACATCCTGTCCCGGCGTTCGCTGCTATCGCAGCTCACCCGGCTTTTTTACGCCCTCAATCGTCCGTCCCGCCGCCTTCCGCATAGGCGGTGCCGATCTCTTCCAGGCGTTCCATGACCTTCTGGCATAGCTCGCGGGTGCCCTCACTGCCGATGGCGGAAATGCGGAGCACCGGACCCTTCCACTTGAGTCCCTTGATGATGCTTTTGCAGCGGGCTTCGCGCTCCTCCGGTGGCAGGAGGTCCAGCTTGTTGAGCACCAGCCAGCGCTCACGCTCCCAGAGCTCGGGGCTGAACTTCTTGAGCTCGTTGATGATGGCTTTCGCGTCCTTGACCGGGTCGCCGCTCCCCTCGTAGGGAGCCACGTCCACGAGATGCAGCAGCAGGCGGGTGCGTTGCAGGTGTTTCAGGAAGCGTATCCCGAGGCCGGCGCCCTCCGCCGCACCTTCGATGAGGCCAGGTACGTCCGCCATGACGAAGCTACGGTGCTGTCCCACCGACACCACCCCCAGGTTGGGATGCAGAGTGGTGAAGGGATAATCCGCCACCTTGGGTCGGGCCGCGGACACGGCGCGGATGAGCGTGGACTTGCCGGCGTTGGGTAGCCCCAGCAACCCCACATCGGCGATGACCTTGAGTTCCAGCTTGAGGGTGCGGCGCTCGCCGGGGGAGCCGGGAGTGCTCTGGCGCGGCGCACGGTTCACGCTGCTCTTGAAACGGATGTTGCCTAAACCGTGGAAACCGCCCTGGGCCACCTTGATACGCTCGCCTTGCTTCACCAGGTCGCCCAGCAGTTCGCCGGTGCCGGTGTCGTACACCAGCGTGCCCACCGGTACACCCACGATCAGATCCTCTGCTCCCCGGCCGGTCATGTCGCTGCTCATGCCGTTGCCACCGCGCTCCGCCTCGTAGGTGCGGGTATTGCGGAAATCGGCGAGGGTATTCAGTCCCTCGCGAGCCTCCAGCCAGATGCTGCCACCGTCGCCACCGTCGCCGCCATCCGGGCCGCCGTAGGGGATGAACTTCTCGCGGCGGAAGCTGACGGCGCCCTTGCCGCCGTCCCCGGCGATCACCTTGATGATGGCTTCATCGACGAACTTCATGACATTACCAATGTGACAGTCGTGCCCCGTCAAAGCGTCGCGAGCGAAGGCAGGACGAGGCGCGCAAGGCGTGCAACCGGAGCGTGCTCTTAGTGTACGTGAGGATTGCGAGCCCGAAGCGCAACGAAGTCATGCCGAGCGCAGCAGCTTTAGGGGGGCATGAACGAAAAGGCCTCGGAGATACCAAGGCCTTTTCGGGTATACCGGCGCGAGGAGGCTTACTCGCCGATGACGCTCACGTACTGGCGCTTCGGGCTGCCCTTCTCCTCGAACTTCACATGGCCGTTGGCCTTGGCGAACAAGGTATGGTCACGGCCCATGCCGACGTTGCGGCCGGCGCGGTACTGAGTGCCGCGCTGGCGGATGATGATGTTGCCCGCCACCACTGCCTCGCCGCCGTAGGCCTTGACGCCCAGTCGCTTGGATTCGGAGTCGCGGCCGTTACGGGTACTGCCGCCTGCTTTCTTATGTGCCATGGCCTGATATTCCTCGGGATGCTCAGATCAGCCGGTGATGCCGGTGATCTCGACTTCGGTGAAATGCTGCCGGTGAGAGGCGCGGCGGCGATAGTTCTTGCGGCGGCGCAGCTTGAAGGTGAACACCCGCTCGTGGCGGCCGTTGCCCTTGACCTTGCCGGTCACCTTGCCGCCCGCGACGAACGGGACGCCCAGCACGGGCTTCTCGCCGTCCTTGCCCAGCATGAGCACGCGGTCGAATTCAACGTTGCTGCCGGCCTCGGCCTCGAGCAGTTCCACCTTGATCACGTCGCCCTGGGCGACCCGGTACTGCTTGCCGCCGGTCTCGATCACCGCGTACATGGGAATCTCCAAAAAACCGTGAAAAATAGCGTCTGAGGGCCGCGCATTTTAAGGGGTCGGGGCCCCCCGGTCAAACCCGGGACGGCCGCGCCGGACGGCGCTTGACACCCCCCGGGGCCCTCCCTAGCATCGCCCTTCCCGCGGCGCCCGCCCGCGCCCTTTAGCCCCCATGGTCCGAGCCTCTCCCACTCCCCTACCGGCCGCCGGCCGAGCCGAGCTTGAGGCCATCCGGGCGCCGGTGGCCGACGACTTCCGCTTGGCCGACGAGCTGGTGCGCCGCGAGCTCAGTTCCGACGTGGAGCTCATCAACCGGTTGGGAGAGTACCTGGTGGCCGCCGGCGGCAAGCGCCTGCGGCCCCTGGTGGTGCTGCTCTCCGCCCGGGCTTGCGGCGCCACGGGTTCCCGCCCGGTGGAACTCGCCGCCATCATCGAGTTCATCCATACCGCGACCCTGTTGCACGACGATGTGGTGGACGGATCGGAACTGCGCCGCGGTCGGCACACGGCGAACGCGGTCTGGGGCAACCCAGCCAGCGTGCTCACCGGCGACTTCCTCTATTCCCGCGCCTTCCAGATGATGGTGCGCGTCGACGACATGCGCGTCATGCGGATCATGGCTGACGCCACCAACCGCATCGCCGAAGGCGAGGTGATGCAGCTCCTGAACGTGCATGATCCAGACACCACCGAGGTGCGCTACCTCGAGGTCATCCGCCGCAAGACCGCGACCCTCTTCGAAGCGGGGGCGCGCCTCGGGGCGGTGGTGGCAGGGCGGCCGACGGAAGAGGAGCAGGCGCTCGCCGCCTACGGCCTGCATCTGGGACTTGCCTTCCAGCTCATCGACGACGTCCTGGACTATAGCGCCACCGCCGAGGAACTCGGCAAGAACATCGGCGCGGACCTGGCCGAGGGCAAGCCGACCCTGCCCTTGATCCATGCCCTGGAGCATGGCATCGCAGCAGAGCAGGAACTGATCCGCGACGCGGTGCGGAACGGCGTCGCCGGGAAGGCGGACGAGATCGCCCGCATCGTCATGGCAGGTGGCGCGCTCGACTACAGCCGTGAACGGGCCCGGAACGAATCGGAGCAGGCCCGCCGCGCCCTCGCTCACCTGCCTCGTTCGAAATACGCCGATGCCCTGATGGCGCTGGTGGATTTCGCCATCAACCGTCAGTCCTAACACGGATCCGCGCTGGACCAATTCACCCTATTGAATTAGACCGCCCGTAACGAAAAGCGCGGCGCTCAGTATGGATCGCGGACAGGGCTCACGCCCGCCGCCGGGCCGGCGGTGTGTGGCCTTTGCGCAGCATATCCGCGCAGGCATCGGCAGGCAGCGGATGGCTGTAATAGAAGCCCTGCGCCAGGTCGCAACCCGCTTCAATCAGCAATTCCGCCTGGCGTGCGGACTCCACGCCCTCCGCCACCACTTTGATGCCGAGCTCGTGGCTCATGGCGATCACCGCGCTCACGATGGAGGCTTGGCGCGAGTCCTCGGTGATCCCCACCATGAAGCTCTTATCCACCTTGATGGTGCTGATGGGGAAACGGCTGAGATAACTCAGGGAGGAGAAGCCGGTACCGAAGTCGTCGAGGGAGAAACACACGCCCGCCGCCGCCAGTTCCTCCATGCGCTCGCGCACACCGGGGCTGTCGGTCATGAGCGCGGTCTCGGTGAGCTCGAGTTGCAGCATCCCCGGCTCGAGGCCGGTACGATCCAGGATGGCGCGCACCGTCGCCACCATGTCATCCTGCAGGAACTGCCGCGGTGAGA
The DNA here is from genome assembly GCA_035455665.1 of Gammaproteobacteria bacterium. GTDB lineage: Bacteria > Pseudomonadota > Gammaproteobacteria > Natronospirales > REEB76 > DASUBN01. The sequence continues at coordinate 7,881 of DATIEQ010000275.1, forward strand.
CGTTCACCGAGATGGGTGCAAGCGGCACGCCTAAGCTCTGCCACGACACCCCTTGGCGGCAGGCGAGTTCCAGGAGACCGCTGCCGAGCGTGAGGATGTCGCCGCTGCTCTCGGCGATGGGTATGAACTTCGTCGGCGGGATGAGCACGCCGTCCGCGGTACGCCAGCGGGCCAGAGCCTCGAGGCCTGCGATACGCCCATCCCGGAGCTCCACCTGCGGCTGATACTCCAGGTAGAACTCGCCTTGCAGCGCGGCACGACGCAAGTTGCCGCGCAGAGTCAGGAACTCCTCGGCGAGCGCCTTCATCTCTGTCGTGTAGAAACGTAGCGCGCCAGGGTCCTGGCGCTTGACGTCCAAGAGCGCATTGTCCGCGTTACGCAACAGCGCTTCGGCGCTGTTGCCGTCCTGCGGGGCGACCGCGACTCCCATGCTGATGCGGAGGTCGAGGCGGCTCGCCGGCAACTGCAACGGCGCCTCCAGGGCCTCCTTCACCGCTTCGAGGCGCTCACGCAAGGCCTCGCGACCTGCCTCGCCCATGACGACGGCAGCGAACTCATCGGCGGCGAGGCGCGAGACCCCCTCGGCGCCACCGAACGCCGCCGACAGACGCGTGCCGAATTCGCGCAATACACTGTCTCCAGCGTCATGGCCGAGTACATCGTTGATGATCTTGAACCCGTCGATGTTGAAGAGCACCACCGCCAAGCGCTTGTCCGCCGCCGCATATCTGAGCTGCTCGTTCAAGTGCTCCGTGAGAAGTACGCGGTTGCCGAGCCCCGTCAGCGGGTCGTAATAAGCGAGATAGCGCAGCCGTTTCTCGCTCTGCACGCGTTCGGTGATATCCGTCGCCACCGAGATCACGCCGTTGATGGCGCCGCTTTCGTTGCGGCTGATGACCGCATCCACCTGCACATCGATGACCCGTCCGTTGGCGGTACGATAGCGGCTGCTGAAAGACATGGTCGGCTGCTCGCCGCTCACCAGCTTGCGGAAGCGCTGCTCCGCCTCGGCACGCTGCGGCGGATCCGCGACTATATCGAAGACCCGTTTGCCCACGAGACCACCCGGCGAGTATCCCAGCATCTCGTGGTGGGCCTGGTTGGCATAGGTGATGGTCCCGTCCAGGGCGAGTTCCTTGATACCGTGGGGGACCGCTTCCATGAGGCGTCGGTACTGGCGCTCGCTGCGGCGCAGGGCCGCCTCGCTCTCCTTCTGGGAGGTGATGTCCTGGAAGATGCCGAACACCGATTCGTTGGCATCAGGGGTGGGAGGGCTGTACTGGCCCTTGACGCGCACGTGTCGGACCTGGCCGTCCGGCCGCACGATGCGCGCCTCGAACTCAACGCTCTCGTGGGTCGTGGCAGCATGGCGCACGAACTTCTCCACATAGGGCTGGTCGTCGGGATGGTAGGTACTGAGGGTACGGTTGAAATCGGGATCGATCTTCGACGGATCCAGGCCGCGGATGCGGTAGACCTCGTCCGACCACCATAGCTTGCCGGTGCCGATGTCCCAGCGCCAATGCCCGAGATGCGCGAGACGCTCGGCATCGCCCAGCATCCCGGTCTGTTCCTGCAGCGTGTCGCGGGTGCGCACTCGCTCGGTGATGTCGGTGAGCACCGCCACAAAGAGTTTGAGGGTGCCTTGTTCGTCGAACACAGGGCTGATGGATAGCTCGTTCCAGAACTTGGAGCCGTCCTTGCGATAGTTGATGATCTCGACCTGCACCGATTGATGCTGCTCCAGCGCCTGGCGGACGACGCTACGCGTCGCGGGCTCGGTCTCTTCGCCCTGCAGGAAACGGCAGTCACGCCCCCGCACCTCCTCGAGCTTGTAGCCGGTGATGCGCTCGAAGGCTGGATTGATGTAGACGACCGGGTAACCCTCCTCCCAGCGCTCCGCATCCGTGACCACGACCCCCGCGGGTGACTGCCGCACCGCCGCCGCCAGCATGATGTGCTCGGACAAGAGCCGCTCGAGCTCCAGTTCGCGTTGCTTGAGCGCGGTGATGTCGGTATAGAGATTGACGTAGCCGCCGTCGCGGCTACGCCGTTCCTTGATCAGTACCCAGCGGCCGTCCGGGAGGCGCTGCTCGAGGCTGCCGGAAGCGCGCTGATGCGCCGCGAGCCGTTCGGCGAGCCAGGTCTCTGCATCACCGCTCGGCACGGTGATCTTGCCCTCCTTCAACGCCTCGCGCAGCATGTCCTCGAAACGCGTTCCGGGAGCGAGTAGCGTCGCGAGGTGGGGATACATGCGCTTCAATTGGTCGTTGAACACCACCACGCGGTCGTCCGCGTCGAAGATGATGAATCCGTCCTCGATGTAACCGAGCGCATCCGCCAGCAGGTTCTCGGCCTGCTCCCGGGCGCGTGCGTGGGTGGCGGCCGAGAGAGCCGCCCTGGCCGAGCGTCGCAGGCGCGGCATATGCTTCGCCGACTTCGTCACATAGTCCGCGAGCCCCAGGCGCATCGCCTCGACCGCCACTTCCTCGGTCCCGGTGCCGGTGAACATGATGACCGGCAGCTCCGGGTGACGGGCGCGGATCAGCTTCAGCACCTCGAGTCCGGTGGACCAGCGCAGGTGGTAATCGGTGATGACGAGGTCGATGCCCGGTTCCAGGATGGCCGCCTCGAGCTGGGTGAGCGTGGTCACCTGGAAGGTCTGGACGTCCGGGAATTCCTTGAGGAGTTCGCGCGCAACCAAGGCCCGGTCGTCCGGGCTGTCGTCCACGAGCACGACACGGGGGCCCCCGGCCCGCCGCAGCGCCGGCTGCTCCTCTGCTTCTTTCCGATTGGACATCTATCCCTCTACCGGGATATCCCCCGGCGGACCGCCTCTCTCCTGACACTACATAATATTAATGCAGTTCAGGGTGTTCGCTGAGCATCAGCCAATAGACCTGGAGCTGCTTGAGGAGAGCGGTGAACTCCTCGAAAACCACCGGTTTCACCAAGTATGAATTCGCTCCAAGCTCGTAGGCACGGTTGATGTCCGCCGGTTCCCGCGAGGATGTGAGGACTACCACCGGCAAGCGCCGCAGACCGTTCTGCGCCCGCAGCCACTTCAGCACCTCGTGCCCCGAGAGGCGTGGCAGCTTGAGGTCGAGCAACAGCATGAACGGCAGGGGATGTTGTGCCCGATCGGCATAGGACCCCTCCCCGGAAAGATAGGCCACCGCCTCCTCACCATTCGCGACGCAGGCGATGGGGTTGACCACGTGCGACTTGCTGAAGGCACGCCGTATGAGCATGACGTCGTTCTGATCGTCCTCCGCCAGCAGGATCGTGGTCCGAGTGATGTCAGTCATTCACGAACTCCTTGAGGCGGACGCGGAACGTGCTTCCGCCGCCGCCGGATTCGACGCTGATGTCGCCGTGCATCCTCACGAGCCCCTTTTTCACGATGGACAGGCCGATGCCGGTCCCCGCATAGGTCTCCGCACCATGGAGGCGCTCGAACACGTTGAATATGCGTTCACGGTGTTCCAGCGCGATGCCGATGCCGTTGTCTTCTACGCTCAACTCGATCTCACCGCCCTGTGCAGTGGCAGCGATACGCACTTCGGGCGTCGTACCCGGGGCCACGAACTTTAGTGCATTCGCCACCAGGTTGAAGACCACCTGCTTTAGTGTGGCCTTGTGCGCCAGTACCGTCAACGGCGGGACGTCCACCTCAACACGCGCATGCCGTGCTTCGATCTCCTGCTGCAGGTCGGAGAGGGCATCACGCACGCTGTCCTTGAGGTCCACCCCTTCGAGCCCGATGTTTTCGCGGCCGATACGGCTGTAGGCAAGCAGATCCTGGATCAGGATGTCCATGTTACGGGCGCTATTGATGACCCGCTCCAGGTAGTCTCGGCCGGTGGCGTCGAGCCTAGGGCCATAGTCCTCGAGGACGGCATCGGCGAAACCATGCATGGCGCGCAGCGGGGCGCGCAGGTCGTGGGCGACCGAATAGGCGAAGGCATCCAGCTCCTTGTTGCTGGCATCGAGTTCCGCGGTGCGTTCCGACACACGCTGCTCGAGCTCGTCGCTGTGCCGGCGCAAGGCTGCGTTGAGGCGGACGCTCTCGAGACCGGCGGACGTGATCTGCGCGAGTTGCACCAGCAGGGCTTCGTCCTCCGCATCGTATTCGGCACCTTCCTTGTCCGAGACCATGAGCGCGCCGACGACCTCGGCAGTTCCACCCGTAAGAGGCACGGCGAGCAGCCCCTTGAGGGGCGGGTGCCGGCTCCGATGCGCGCCGAAGCGTAGATACTCCGGTTGCTTATCGAGCTCCGCCGCCGTGAGGCGGATGGGATACTGCTTCTCTGTCAATAGGCGATAGATGCCGGCACCGTCGGGCATAGCCTTGAAGTCGCGCCAGCCCGCGTATTCCTGGGAGAGCGATGCGCGCAGCAGCATGGGGGTCCCATCCTCGCGCGGCCAGCTGTGTGTCACCGCGAGTTTGGAGCCGGAGAGTCCGCGCGCGCGGTCAGCGGCGATCTGTAACACTTCCTCCATGGAGCTGGCGCCGGCGATCTGCAAGGACGAAGCGGCGAGCATCTGCAGTTCCCGCGCACGCCGTTCCACCGCCGCCTGCGCTTGCTTGCGGGGTGAGATGTCGTGTATCAACACCAGGCTGAGTTCGCGGTTGTCCATCACCAAGGGGTTCACACGGATGTCCACATCGATTAGCTCGCCGCTCTTCGTGAGATGCCGCCATTCCCCGGCATGCCGGTACTCAGGATCCCTGTCCACCATCTCCCGCATGAACTGCTTGAGACGCGCTACGTCCTCCTTGGGCCGGATGTCATAGATGGTCATGGACTGGAATTCTTCGCGACTGTAACCGTAACGCTCTACCGCCGCCTTGTTCGCGTCCACGTATGCACCCGTCACCCGGTCATAGATGAACATGGGAGCCGGGTTGTTATCGAAGAAGTTGCGGAAGTTAGCTTCGCTGCGCCGCAAGGCGTCCCGCGCCTCGCGGGTCTCCGCGTCGTAACGTGTACGAAGTCGCTGTACCCAACGGGTGGCGAAGAACACGCCGCCGAGAGAGATGGCGGCGAGCAACAGCGCCAGCGACCACACGACGAAGCGCTGGGCGTAGAACTGTGCGTTGATGTCGATGAGCGCCGCTTTCGGGAGCGACAGGGCAAGCAATGCGTTGGTGCGCCCGGTGACCCATTGATCGAAGGCGAGCAGGAACAGCACCAGGGTCAACGCGAACATGCTCACTGCCAGTAACAGTTCCTGCTGCGAGAAAGGCGGGGCAAGGGTACGGGCATAATGTCTCTGCTTGAGACGCTCTATCGCCGGCGAAAACAGAAAAATGAGTGGCGCGCTTGTCACCAATGCCAACGCGAAGGCGTTTGGCACCCACCCTAACCAGGCTTCCAGGATGTCACCGCCGCCTACCAGTGCCGTACCGGTGAATTCGGAAATGAAGGAGCCTAGCGAGCTCACCAGCGCCGCGCTCAGCGAGGCGATCGCGAACCAGCCCCAGGATCGCAGGCTACGCAGGGTGTAATCCCCCTTGTAGTTGCAATAAAAGAGGAAATACACAGCCATCGCCAACGGGTTATGCAGCGCGTTGACCACGGCCAGATCCGGGGGCATATCTTTATATAGTGTGCTGAATAACGTCGCGAGGTAGGCGACTACGGCTGCCCACTCGAACCCCAGCCACATCACCAGGCATACAGATACAGTCCAGGGCAGATAGAAGTGCAGTACCTCGCGGGTGTTTGCGAAGTTCACCTCGAGGCGGTTCCAGGTGAAGCCGGGGCCATACGGGACAAGGCCGTTATCCGCCAGCGGCCACCAGACGCACAGACAGGCAACCCCAATCCATACGAACGTCAGCACGAAACCGGGGTAGTCCGACGCGCCGAACACGTGCATGAGTGACAACGGCCGCCAACGGAATCCCGCGGCGGGACTGCCTGCTCTCCAACTGCGCTTGGTCGGATTCATGCGCACGGCTTAAGACCGAAGCACGCTATGGGCCAATCCCCGTTTAAACAGTGTAGTCAAACCGGGTCCGGGTGGACGACGGCCGCGGATTGAAAGGCAGGGGTCATTCCCGTATAGTACGCGGCTCGCCTGCGGGGTGTAGCTCAGCCTGGTAGAGCACTACGTTCGGGACGTAGGGGTCGCAGGTTCAAATCCTGTCACCCCGACCAATCAAAACTATCCCGGTTGTTAAGAAATTCAGGCGATAACTTCCTGTTTCTAAAACCTGCGACACCTATTTAATTGTAGGGGTCGCAGATTCGTTTTCTCGTTTTGCCTTTGTCGCTACGCTATCCATGCTCCGCGACAAAGCCCAGGGCAGGCTCCCGCCGGCCCGTTCGGAAGCTCTGCTTCCTCACCCATGCAAAACGAAAAAACCCAGGGCAGGCTATCCCTGCCTCCCCGCTCGCCGCGGTGCGGCGAGCCCTGTCACCCTGATCCTAAAGAACATGACCGGCTTGCACCGACCATGTCTCGCTACTCGCCACGTTCTCTATTTCAATGGAGCCGTTATGGCGTCCAGCACCGGTGCCACACCGGCGATGGGCTGCAGGACCGGATATTTCAGACCGTCATGGTAGTCCACGTCGAAGCTGATGTAGTCGTCCTGGTTGCGGACCAGGAGCTTGATGGGCTCTTTGGACGTCCGCGCGGCGATGATGGCGTTCTTGAGGGTCGTCTTGTCGGCGGCGGAGAAATCACGGCCGTCGACGGCGATGAGCTTCATACCGGGACCGACGCCCGCCTTGAAGGCGGGACTGCCCCACAGCACGTCCTTGATGGTGCCGGCGCTGCTGTTCTCCGTGCTCAGCAGGAGTCCGATGGAATACATCATGTTCATCGTCATGCGGCGTTTCTCATCCGCCTTGAAGAACTCCGAAGGCGTGTCGCTGTAGGCGAGCCGGTAACCGCCGCGGCTGATCCCGTCCAGCGGGGCGTGATACTGGGTCGTGTCGAGGCGCGCATGCAGGAAGCCTGCCCAGTCGAAGGCCTGCACCTGGTTGAGTGTGGCGACCACGTCATCGAAGACGTAGGTCTTCACCGCGTGACTGCCGTCGTCCATACCGTAGAAGGCACGGGCGAAGTCGTTCAGGGAACGCCTGCCGCCGCTCAGCTCGCGGAGCTTGGTGTCCACATCCAACCACAGGAGTTCTCCCTCGGCATAGAAGTCCTGCACCCGCCGCCAGTTTTCCCATTCGCGCGGCGCGTAATAGAGGATCTGCGCCTCGTCCGCGGTGTCTTGCAGTGGACGCCAAGTCCGGCCGGGCCGGTTGTCCATGCGCGCTGCAGTCATGGCCAGGAGCTCCCGGTACTGCTCCGGGGTCCAGAGGCCGCTGCGGGCCGCGAGTACATCGCCGAAATACTCCGTGAGACCCTCGTACACCCACAGCAGGTCACCTTGCATGGGCGTACTGTTGAAATCGGCGGTCCAAAGGCCTGCAGGGCGCCTGAACTTGCCGTTCCAGGAATGGACGTATTCGTGGGGCATGAGGTGGTTGCCCACGAGCATGGTGCCGGGCTCGGTGAAGTAGTCCTGCCACGTGCGGTCATCGCTGGACTGGTGGTGCTCGAGACCGAAATGCCCGGTGTTATCGGAGAGGGTCAGCAGGAAGTCATAGTGATCGTAGTGATGCGCACCGAAGAGCGCGTAGGCCTGCGTCACCAGTGAGCGGAACCTGTCGGTCTGCTCCGCGCTGATATCCAGGTCCGCAGCCGCATCGGCGACCACATCCAGGTGCACGGGCACGCCGCCACCGGGCACGAGATCTACCCGCCGGAAATAGCGGCCGGCGATGAGCGGAGAATCCACGAGTTCGTCGAGACTCACGGGTTTGAAGCCCGTCGCACCCTTCGCATGGGCCCCAGGCTCGAGCGCAGTGGCGTAATTCCAGTCCACGGGCAGCGTCACCGACGCTTCGAAGACGATGTCCTGCGACGCTTTACCGGCGGGGTACAGGAGCACCTGGTTCCACTCCAGATCTGCTAGGTCCGGCGTGGCCGAGACGCTCTGGCCGTATACGCCCCCATACATCGGCGAGAGGAAATCGAAATCCGCGTCCAGTGCATCGACACCCGTCGGCACGTCTAGATGCACGGCATACATGTCCTCGAGATCGCGGCGCCAAGCGAGCGGCTTGCCGCCGGCGCTGAATTTGAGGCCCGCGAGGTTCTCCAGCGGCCCGCTGGGGGAATGCTCACCCGGAACCCATTTGGGGTAATTGAGCGTCAGCGGGCCCGGTACGACGGCCAAGGTCTCGTGGACGTGGAACAACTGGCGGGGCGCATCCGTGAGATCCACGTTGAGGTGGATAGTGGCGGATGCAGCGGCTGAGTCCGGAAGGGAACCCGCGAGAGCGGGCAGCAGAAAGAGCCAGGCACGGGTATTCATCCCTTTAACTCCCCATTCTCTTGAGAAATACGTCGTTGCTGTGAGGGAACCCTTTTATGTAAATCCAATCGAAGCAGGCTGGAGGCGGTGATAGTATCACCGGCCTCATCGTCGCTCCCGCGTTACATCCTGGAGGTTCTATGCGCCGTCTAACCGCCTTGTTCACAGGACTCCTGCTAAGCCTGGCCCTGGTCGCGGCCTCCGCCGACGGGAGTGGTCCGGATACCGCCGGCCTGAACCTGGACTGGCTCGACAAGAGCGTGAACCCCGCCCAGGATTTCTACACGTTCGCCAACGGCGGCTGGCAGAAAGCCAACCCGGTGCCGGATGAGTATGCGCGCTGGGGCACCTTCAACATCCTGACCCGTCATAACCAGGAAGTGTTGCGCCAGATCCTCGAAGACGACGCCAAGGGCAAGCACAAGCACGGTAGCCTCGCGCAGAAGCTTGGAGATTTCTACGCCACGGGTATGGATGAGAAAGCGATCGAAGCTACGGGCATCAAGCCGCTGCAGGCGGAGCTCGATGCCATCGGCGCTATCCAGGACCAGGCGGCGCTGCAGAAAGCGGTGGCACACCTACAGACGATCGGCGTCGATGCCCTGTTCGCTTTCGGTGCAGGACAGGATTACAAGGATAGTAGCCGAGTCATCGGTATCGCCGGCCAGGGCGGCTTGGGTCTTCCGGATCGGGACTACTACCTCAAGTCCGTGGACCAGTGCGCCATGCCTGCCGTGACGGCGTCCTCAGCAACGGCGGCGGCGCCTTCCGCCATCGACCCCTCCGCGCAGAAGGAGTACGACAACTGCAAGGCTCAGGCCGGCAAGTTCCAGCAGGTCCGCGACGCGTACCACACACATGTGTCCAAGATGCTGCAATTACTGGGGGATCCAACCGACAAGGCCGACGCTGAAGCCCGGAGCATCCTGCAGATCGAGACCGGTTTGGCCAAGGCGTCCCTGTCCCGCGTCGAGCGGCGTGACCCGGACAAGATCTACCATCCCATGACGCTCACGGAACTGTCGGCCCTGACGCCGCACTTCTCCTGGCAGGCTTACTTCGCTTCGGTCGGGCGCCCGGAGCTGACCGGCATCAACATGTCGACGCCGGATTTCTTCAAGGCGCTCGATGCCGACCTCATCACGGTGTCCCTGGATGACTGGAAGACCTACCTGCGCTGGCATACTGTGGATGCCTTCGCCGCCTACCTCTCCAAGCCTTTCGTGGATGAAGACTTCCAGATGAACGCGGCGCTGACCGGTGCCAAGCAACTCCAGCCGCGTTGGCAGCGTGTCGTCGCCAGCGAAGACAATGCGCTGGGTTTCGCCCTGGGCAAGGCTTATGTTGAGAAGGAGTTCCCGCCGTCCTCCAAGCAGGCGGTGGTCGACATCCTGCATGCCATCCGCGCATCGCTGCGAGATGACCTCGAGACCCTGGCGTGGATGTCGCCGGAGACACGCAAAGCCGCCATCGACAAGCTCGATTTCATGCAGGAGCGCATCGGCTACCCCGATAAGTGGCGCGACTACTCGGCCCTGGACACGCAGCGCGACAGTTATGTGCAGAACGTGATCCGCGCCAACGTGTTCGAGCAGCAGCGCCAGCTCGCCAAGATCGGCAAGCCTGTGGACCTTAGCGAGTGGCTGCAGACGCCCCCGACGGTGAACGCTTATTACTACGCGCCGCAGAACAACATCAATTTCCCCGCCGGTATCCTGCAGCCGCCCTTCTTCGACCCCAAGGCCCCGGCCGCGGTGAATTTCGGCGCGCTCGGTTTCGTCATGGGCCATGAGATGACCCATGGTTTCGATGACCGGGGTTCCCAGTTCGACGGTCACGGCAACCTCAGGAACTGGTGGACGCCGGACGACCTGGCGAAATTCCACAAGGCGACCGATTGCATCTCCGACTACATGTCCACCTACACGGTGGACGGTGGACTGCATGTGCAGGGACACCTGGTCACCGGCGAGGCCACCGCCGACCTCGGCGGCCTGACGCTCGCCTGGCGTGCGTTCCATGCCTCCAAGGCCTACAAGACCGCCAAGACCATCGATGGCCTCACCCCGGACCAGCAATTCTTCCTGGGCGCCGCCCACGTCTGGGCCATGAACATCCGCCCCGAGGAGTCGCGCCGGCTCGTCACGCTCGACCCGCACCCACCGGGGGTGGCGCGCGTCAACTACACCATGGCGAACATGCCGCAATTCCAGCAGACGTACCATGTCCCAGATGGCAGTCCCATGGTCAAAAAAGACCGCTGTGAGATCTGGTGAGCGGAAGGTATGGCGACGATCGATGGAATGGCGCGCGCTGTATGCCGTTCCATCGTGAGGGTGAAGTAAAATCTACTTAGCATGAAGACCGCCCGCCTCTCAGCCTCAGCCGCCGCCGCGATCCTGCTCAGCGCCTGTGGTGGGGGGAGTAGCACTACCAGCGGGGGCGGCGGCATCAACCCGCCTCCCCCACCTGTCGTCCAGCCGCCATCGGTGCCGCCCTTGGTGCGAGTCTCGACGAGCTCGCCGTACCCGTCCGGCTGCGGCGGCGGCATGCCCGGGAGCGTCTCCTACGAGGATGCCGAGGTCGAGCCGTATATGGCCGTGAACCCGGCCAATCCGTCCAACCTCGTGGGCGTGTGGCAGCAGGACCGCTGGTCCGACGGCGGCGCCCACGGGCTCGTGGCTGGCTACTCCATGGACGGCGGCAAGACCTGGAAGCAGAATCCCCTGCCCTTTTCCGTCTGCGCCAGCGCCACGGGACTTGGCGCAAGCTACGGGCGCGCCTCGGATCCCTGGGTAAGCTTCTCCCCCGATGGGAGCGCCGTGTATGCGATTGCCATCTCCTTCAACGGCGATACCCTGCAACCGGGTTCGAATGGCGGTGTATTTGTCGTCCGCTCCCTCGACGGCGGCGTGAACTGGAGCCTGCCAACCGCGTTGATTACGAGCGACGAACATGCTTTCAACGACAAGGAAAGCATAACAGCCGATCCCCATAATTCGAATTACGTCTATGCGGTATGGGACCGGCTCACGGACACCGGCCATGGCGCGGCGTATTTCTCCCGCAGCATCGACGGCGGAGCGAGCTGGCAACCAGCGGTTCCCATCTGGGATCCAGGGGTCGGCAACCAGACGATCGGCAACGAAATCGTAAGCCTGACGAGTGGGGAGATCGTGGATGTCTTCGAGGAGATAGATGGCTCCTTCGGTGGCCCTGCCAGCGCCTCCATACGCGTCATACGTTCCAGCGACCACGGCGCCACCTGGTCCACGCCCACGACGGTGGCGCAGAACCTCGCGGTCGGCACGCAGGATCCCGACGCCCATGCCGTGATCCGTACCGGCGCGGGACTGCCGCAAGCAGCGGCGGGACCTGGCAACGAACTTGTGGTGGTGTGGCAGGACGCGCGCTTCAGCAGCGGGCAGCGGGACGGTATTCTGCTCTCCCGCTCCATGGACGGCGGCCTCACATGGTCGGCGCCTATACAGATCAACACGGTCCCGAGTACGCAGGCCTTCACCCCCAGCGTGGCGGTGCTGGCAGACGGCACCATGGGCGTGAGTTATTTCGATTTCCGCGGGAACACGCCCAGCCTGAAAACCCTGCCGACGGACTACTGGTTCGTATCCTCCACCGATCTCATGCATTGGAACGAGCAGCACATCACCGGCCCCTTCGATCTGGATCTCGCGCCCCAAGCCGAAGGCCTGTTTCTGGGGGATTACCAGGCCCTTGGGGTCATCGGCAACGTATTCGTACCGTTCTACGTGCAGACCAACAGCGGGAGTACCCTGAACCGCAATGATGCCTACTTCCTGCCGCCGCAACTGATGCCGCTCGTGCTCACGCAGGGCGTGACACAAGTCGTCTCCCCGTCCTATGCACCGCCGCCCGATGCGGCTTTCCACCAGAAGGTACATGAGAACCTGATGCGGCTGCTGCGTTCCGAGAACCCGGGGTGGGACAAGGTGCGGGAGAAACTCCAGCCTGCCGCGAGCCCGCCCTGAGCAGTGGATGCGGCGGGCGCGGGGCGTTTGATCAGCTGACCACGCCGCCGAACAGCCTGCCGACGAAGTAGGTGAGCCCCGCCGCCAGTGCCCCGATGAGCACCATCCGCAGCCCGCTCCACCAGGACGAACGCCCGGTGAAGAGGCTGACGATGGCGCCGGTGCCGAAGAGCGCCGCGAGCGTGAGCCCCGCCGACCAGATGACCGGTCGCGTTACGGCGCGCGACAGGAATGGCAAGAGCGGCAAGGCAGCGCCCAGCGCGAAGGCCAGGAATGAAGATGAGGCCGCGCCCCAGGCGGACCCCAGATCGTGAGGGTTGAGCCCTAGCTCCTCGCGGGCGAGGGTGTCGAGCGCCCGCGCCGGATCTCGGGTCAAGGTGTCCGCCAGGCGCTTGGCGTCCGCCGCGGCGATGCCGCGTGCCTCGTATATGAACGCAAGTTCCTCCGCCTCCTCCTCGGGATAGGTGTCGAGTTCCTGCTGTTCCAACGCGATCTGGTACTCGAACATCTCCCGCTGCGAACGCATGGAAAGATATTCACCCGCCGCCATGGAGGCGGCGCCCGCCAATAGGCCCGCGACGCCGGCGATCAACACCACCGGGTTGTCGAGGGAGGCACCTGCCATACCGAGGATCAGGCTTGCGTTGGATACGAGCCCGTCATTGATGCCGAACACCGCGGCCCGGAAGCTGCCACTGCCGGACATACGGCGGTGGCGGAACTCCACTTGGCCTGCGGCGGGCGTGCCATGACCCACAGGCACACCCTGGGTGTAGACGGACAGGCCGCGGACTTTCATCGCGGCCAACACCGGCAGCATGCGCCGCGGTCCAAGCCACTGCAGCATCTGCGCCACGATGCGCGCCCGTATACTGGGCATGAAATGCGGCAGCACGATGTCTTTTTGCTGCGCGAGCTGCTCCCAGTGGATGGCTTGCGATTCGGCCGCCTCACCGAGCTTGCGGAACAGCGTCTTGTTCTCCGGCACAGGTTCACGTGCCGCGAGCACCCGGTACAGGAAGGCGGATTGCTTCTCCTCGTACCAGCTTTCCAGTTCTGTTTCCATGCTACTTCCCGTTTCGTGCCGCCGCCGCGACGCCCTTCAGCGGCTGCGGTTGCTGATGCCGTGGAGCACGTGGCCGGTGGCAACGTAATCGGCCGCTGCTTGCACGTGGCCCTTCTGGTCGTCGAAGAAGATGTCCGCGCCGAAGGTCTTGAGGAAACGGCCCTTGGGCAGCCCGCCCAGGAACAAGGCTTCGTCGATGCGGATGTTCCAGGCGCGCAGGGTGCGGATGACGCGTTCATGGGCCGGCGCCGATCGGGCGGTGACGAGCGCCGTGCGGATCGGTGAGCGCTCCGGCGGGAACTCCGCCTGCAGGCGGTGCAGCGCCGCGAGGAAGTTCTTGAACGGCCCTCCCATCAGCGGTTCGTGAGCCTGGGCCTTCTCGCTCGCCGCGAACGCCGCGAGCCCCTGTTCCTGGTAGACCCGCTCCGCCTCGTCCGAGAAAAGCACCGCGTCGCCATCGAAGGCGATGCGCAGCTCCCCCGCGCCGGCCGTGCCGGCACGGGACGGGACGATGGCGGCGGCCGCATGGCCGGCATCCAAAGCCTGGACCACGTCCGCCGCCTCGGCGGACAGGAACAGGTCGGCGCTGAAGGGGTCCACGTAGCGCCAGGGCGCGGCGCCGTTGGTGAAGGCGGCACGGACGATGTCCAGACCATAGTGCTGGATGGAGTTGAAGACGCGCAGACCCGTATCGGCGCTGTTGTGAGAGAGCAGGATCACCTCGACGCGCTTCTGTGCAGCGCCCGCGTTGAGCCTCAGGAGCTTCTGCACCAGCGGGAAAGCGACACCGGTCGCGAGCAGATCCTCCTCGTGCTCGATCTGGTAGCGGGAATAGGCCTCGAGTCCCTGCTGCGTGAAGACGCGGTGGCTCTCTTCCAGGTCGAACAGGGCTCGCGAGGAGATCGCGACCACCAGGCAGTTTTCAAGGCTCTCGGCCATGCTCCGGTTCCCAGTCGACGAAACGGCGCATCAGGGGGAAGTACAGGCCCACTCTAACACGCCGCGTCTCCAGGCTGCGCATCATGTCGGCGTAACGTTCCAGCTGCGGCGCGTAACGCGCACGCTCCCGGGCGAGGAACGCATCCACGTCCGCACCCGTGTGGCGACTCGTCTTGTAGTCGACTATCCAGCGCACGCCGTCCGCGTCCACGAAGCTCCGGTCGATGATACCGGTCACGAGGCGGCCGGCCTCGAAGCGGCTCAACGCGTATTCGCTGCGCGCGTCCTGGTGTTGCGCCGACAGCAGCCAGCGCCCGCGCTCGTCCGCCAGCGTGTTCGCCACCGCCTGCATCACGTCCGCGAGGGCGGCCCTCTCCTCTTCACGGCGCACGCCTGCTCCGGTGAGGAGCTGCCGGATCGCCGCGGCGCTAGCGGCGAGGCGGGCCTCGTCCCAGCGCGCCGGGCCCTCGTCTGCGATCCGCTGCAAGAGACGGTGCACCACCGTGCCCACGTGCCTCAGGGTCTCTCCCACCCAGGCGTATTCCGGCACCGGCTCGTCCGCGGCGAGCATGCCGACCCGTACCCGGTCCGCCGCCGGAGGGGGCGGCGGGAGTCGCCAGCCGGCCGCGAGCCGGGTGAACCGCGATCCGGCTGCGGCCGGTCTGGCCGTGGCAGCAGCCGGCGTGTCCCCTAGTGCGCGCTCGAACTCCGCCTCCACCGCCGGCCAGAGGAACGCGAGCAAGGAACCGGACTTGGGAGCCGCAAGCGACGGGACTCCGTCCCGCTCCCGGACTTCTGCGCCGCCGATGAGATGCAGCCTTTCACGAGCACGAGTGACGGCCACGTACAGGAGGCGCGCAGTCTCGAGCCGCTCCTGATCCCGCTGCAGGGCGCTGATCCAGGAATAGA
>DATIEQ010000276.1:0-4821 GCA_035455665.1 Gammaproteobacteria bacterium
GCCCTGTGCCTGAACCAGATGGGCGCCAGGATCCGCGGCATGGGCACCGACACCATCAGCATCGAAGGTGTGAAGAGACTCCACGGCACCGAATACGTAGTGCTCCCGGACCGCATTGAGACCGGCACCTATCTCTGCGCCGGCGCCATGACCGGCGGACACGTGCGCCTCAAGGAGACCCAGCCCGATCTCCTGGATGCGGTGCTGTCGAAGCTCGAGGAGAGCGGTGCGCGGATCGGCAAGGGCACAGACTGGATCGAGGTGGATATGCGCGGCAAGCGGCCGAAGGCGGTCGCCATCAAGACGGCACCCTATCCCGCCTTCCCCACCGACATGCAGGCGCAATTCACCGCCTTGAACGTGGTGGCGGAGGGCACCGGCACCATCACCGAGACCGTGTTCGAGAACCGTTTCATGCACGTGCAGGAGATGCAGCGCATGGGCGCCCGCGTACGCCTCGAGGGCAACACCACCATCAGCGAGGGCGTGGCGCGGCTCACCGGTGCGCCGGTGATGGCGACCGACCTGCGCGCGTCGGCGAGCCTGGTGCTGGCGGGTCTGGTGGCGGACGGGGACACGGACGTCCAGCGCATCTACCACATCGACCGCGGTTACGAGACGATCGAAGAAAAACTGGGACAGCTGGGCGCGAAGATCCGCAGAATTCCGGATTGAACTAGCTTGCCGACACCGGGCGCTCCGCTACGGTGACTTTCACGTTGAAGTTCTTGCCGTTGTGACTGCCGCCCAGCAGGATGGCCGTGCCCGGCGCCTTGCCGGCGATGCGGTTGAGCGCGTCGCGGCTGTTATCCACGGGATTGCCGTCGATGGTCTCGATCACATCGCCGGGGCTGAGCCCCACCTCGGCCGCGGGACTCTTGGGGGCGATGCTGGTGATGATGAAGCCGCCGGTCTTGGGCAGGCGGAATGCCTGGGCGAGTTCGGGGGTGATGTCCTGAGGCTCGACGCCGAGCCAGCCGCGCAGCACGCGGCCGTAACTGATGAGCTGTTGCATCACGCCGCGGGCGAGGTTCATCGGGATGGCGAAGCCGATGCCGTTCGAGCCGCCGGTGGGCGAGAACAGGGCGGTGTTGATGCCGACGAGCTGGCCGCGGGTGTTGACGAGCGCGCCGCCGGAGTTACCGGGGTTGATGGCCGCGTCCGTCTGGATGAAGCTCTCGAAGGTGGAGAGCCCGAGCTGGCTACGGCCGATGGCGCTCACGATGCCCTCGGTGACCGTCTGGCCCACGCCGTAGGGGTCGCCGATGGCGAGCACCACGTCGCCCACCTTGAGCTCGTCGGAGCGGCCGAGTTCGATGGGCGTCACGCCCGCGAGGTCCACCTTGAGCAGGGCGAGATCGGTGTCCGGGTCCACGCCCACGACGCGCGCGGTCGCGGCACGTCCGTCCTGGAAGCCCACCTGCACGGCGTCCGCCTGCTTGATGACGTGGTAATTGGTGAGGATGTAGCCGTCGGCGCTGACGATCACCCCGGAACCCAGGCTGCTTTCGACGCCGCCCGTGGGCCGGTACTGCCCGTAGGCGGGTCCGCCGGCGACGGCCTGCGTCTGGCGCACGCGCCGGGCGCTGTGCACGTTCACCACCGAGGCGGAACTCTGCGCCACGGCGAGCGCGTAGGAGGAGCCGCTGCCGGCCAGGCGCCCGTCCAGGAGCCCGGGCCGGATCCAGACCACGACGAACGCCGCGGCCAGCCCCACCACCGCCGCCTGGAACAGGAAAAACACCAGTCTCGTCAGGGATTTCATGCGCATACGCTAGCACGCGGGGCGCGTCACGTCAGGGGAACGCCGCGGGCCGCGGCTGGCAAGTGCTTGAAGGCGCTGTGTATAATGCGCCGTTCCTTTTCGGTTGCCTTCCGCCGCTTCTCCCCCGCGGGACCGTCTTAGGTCTTCAGGGGCGGCAATCCAAAACCTGCAGGAGTTGGGGTGCATGAGCAGTGACGAGATCGACCAGGGCCGGCGTCATTTCCTGACCGTCGCGACCGTGGTGGCCGGTGCCGTGGGCACGGTGATGGCGGCGGTGCCGTTCGTCTCCTCCATGGAACCCAGCGCCCGCGCCAAAGCGCTCGGCGGCCCCGTGGACATCGACGTGAGCAAGATCGAGCCGGGCGGCCAGATCAAGGCCAAGTGGCGCGGCAAACCCGTGTGGGTGGTGCAGCGCCCCGCCGGGACGGTGGCCGCGCTCACCAAGCTCGATGACCGCCTGCGCGATCCCCAGTCCAAGGAACAGCAGCAGCCGGCCGACTGCAAGAACGAGTACCGCTCCGTCAAGCCGGAGCTCTTCGTGGTGGTGGGCATCTGCACCCATCTCGGCTGTTCGCCGCTCTACAAGCCGCAGCCGGCCGATCCGGAAGTGAGCCTCGACTGGCCGGGCGGGTTCTTCTGTCCCTGCCACGGCTCCAAGTACGACCTGGCGGGACGCGTCTTCAAGGGCGTACCCGCGCCGCTCAATCTGCAAGTGCCGCCGTACAAATACCTGTCGGACGCGGTGATCCACGTCGGCGAAGAAGTGGGGGCTGCCTGATGGCCAACGAAACCGAACCGCGCGACCTGATCGACGTCCTGGGCGGCTGGCTGGCCGGCCTGCGCGACTGGATCGACGAGCGTTTCCCCATGACCGAGTTCTGGGAGAAGCACGTCTCGCAGTACTACGCCCCCAAGAACTTCAACGCCTGGTACTTCTTCGGCTCCATCGCCCTGCTCATGCTGGTCAACCAGATCGTCACCGGCATCTTCCTCGCCATGAATTACAAGCCCGATGCTAACCAGGCGTTCGCGTCCGTCGAGTACATCATGCGCGACGTGAACTGGGGCTGGCTGATCCGTTATATGCATTCCGTCGGCAGCTCGATGTTCTTCGTGGTGGTGTATCTGCACATGTTCCGCGGCGTGATGTACGGTTCGTACAAGAAGCCGCGCGAGCTGCTGTGGATATTCGGCGCGCTCATCTACGTGGGTCTGATGGCGGAGGCCTTCATGGGGTATCTCTTGCCCTGGGGCCAGATGTCCTACTGGGGCGCGCAGGTGATCATCTCGCTGTTCGGCGCCATCCCCTGGGTGGGCGAGGGCCTCGCGCAGTGGATACGCGGCGACTTCAACATCTCCGACATCACCCTGAACCGCTTCTTCGCGCTGCACGTGGCGGCGGTGCCGCTGGTGCTCATCGGCCTGGTGTTGTTCCACCTGGTGGCTCTGCACGAGGTGGGGTCCAACAACCCGGATGGCGTGGAGATCAAGAAGAAGAAAGACGCGAACGGCATCCCGCTGGACGGCATCCCGTTCCATCCCTACTACACCATGAAGGATATCGTCGGCGTCATCGTGTTCGCCGCGATCTTCTCGGCCATCATCTTCTTCGCACCAGGCATGCACGGCCTGTTCCTGGAGCCGGCGAACTTCGAGCCAGCCAACGCGCTCAAGACGCCGGACGACATCCACCCGCTGTGGTATTTCGGGCCTTACTACGCCATCCTGCGCTCCATCCCGGACAAGCTCACCGGCGTCGCGGCGATGGGCGCGGCGATCTTCCTATTGTTCCTGCTGCCGTGGATAGACAAGCACCCGGTGAAGTCGCTGCGTTACCGGGGCGTGCTGTACCGCTACCTGGTCATCGTCTTCGGCCTGACGTTCGCGGTGCTGGGCTTCATCGGCATGCAGGCCGCCTCGCCCACCTGGGCGCAGATCGGCCAGCGCTGCGCCGAGCTCTATTTCCTGTTCTTCGTGGTGTCCTGGGTCTACTCGAGACCCCGTACGACCGGGTTCATGACGATCACCTTCGTGGTGCTCATGGGCCTCGTCTCGATCTTCGACTGGATAGGTTGGGACCCCGCCGAAGGGTCCTTCAAGCTCACCACCTGGCTGATCCCGGGTCTCTACTGCGCCGTCTTCCTGCTGCTGCCGGCTTTCTTCAGCAAGCTGAACGAGCCGGAGACGGTTCCGGAAAGGGTGACCTCCAAATGAAAAAAATTGGAATCATCAGCATACTGATCCTGGCGCTCGCACCGGCGCTCGCCCTGGCACAGGACGAGGGGCTGCAGAAGGCTGACATCAACCTGACCAACACCGCCTCCCTGCAGCGCGGCGCCAAGTACTTCGTGAACTACTGCATGGGCTGCCACTCCGCCCAGTACGTGCGTTACAACCGGCTCGGGGACGACCTGGGATTGAACGAAGCCCAGCTCGAGAACTACCTGATGCCCGGCGGCAGCAAGATCTCCGACACCATGGTGAGCGCCATGCCCGCCGCGGATTCGGAGAAGTGGTTCGGACGCACGCCGCCGGACCTGTCGCTGGAGGCGCGCAGCCGCGGGCCGGACTGGATCTACAGCTACCTCAAGTCCTTCTACGTCGACGACCATTCCGCCACCGGCGCGAACAACACGGTGCTGCCGAACGCGGCCATGCCGAACGTGCTGTGGGAGATGCAGGGCCTGCAGAAGCTCGTACCGGGTGAGCAGGGCGCGGAGGGCGAGAAACAGCCCGCTCATTTCGAGCCGCTGACCCAGGGTAAGCTCACGCCGGCCCAGTACGACCAGGTGGCGCTCGATCTCACCAACTTCCTGACCTACACCGCCGAGCCGATCCAGCTGGAGCGCCGCGACCTGGGTCTCAAGGTCATCGGCTTCCTGATCGTGTTCTTCCTGTTCGCGTACCTCCTCAAGCGCGAAATCTGGAAACGGCTCCATTGAGGGCGGCGCTGCCGGCGGCATCCACTACCCTGCCGGCTAAGGGATGACCATGACCCTGTATTCGAGACCGGCTTGCCCCCATTCCCACCGCGTGCGCCTCGTGCTGGCGGAGAA
>DATIEQ010000277.1:0-6792 GCA_035455665.1 Gammaproteobacteria bacterium
GGGCCCCTGGGCGAAGGGCACCTGGACGGCGACTATCTGGTCTGTCCCTGGCATCACTGGAAGTTCCATCACGCCACCGGCGAGGGCGAGCCGGGGTATGAGGAGGACAAGGTGCCGAGCTACACCCTCAAGGAGGAGGGCGGACACCTCTACGTGGACCTGCGTTCGGAGACCGCGCGCACCAAGAAACCTCACGCGCCGCACCCCTTGACCCGCCCCATCGTGCGCGGCCCTGGGCCGGTGCGCGTGGTGGGCGTGTCCACCACCGTGATGGATCCGAAGTTCCCCCGCTACAGCACCTCCGACGCGTTGCTCGACGTGGCGCTCGCCCACGCCAGGAGCGGGCTCGGATGCGAGACGCAACTCCTGCGACTCAACGACCTCAAGTTCCGCCACTGCGAGGGTTATTATTCCAAGTCCGCCCACGCCTGCACCTGGCCCTGCTCCATCACCCAGATGGACAAGAGCGATCAGATGGAGCGGGTGTACGAGGCTTTCGTGCACTGGGCGGATGTGATGATCGTCTCGACGCCGATCCGCTGGGGCGCGGCCTCCAGCCTCTACTACAAGATGGTGGAGCGCATGAACTGCATACAAAATCAGGAGACCATCGCCGACCGCCATCTCATGAAGAACAAGGTGGCCGCGTTCATCATCACGGGCGGCCAGGACAACGTGCAGGCGGTGGCCGGGCACCTCTTGGGTTTCTTCGCAGAGATCGGCTGCCAGTTCCCGCAGTTCCCCTATGTGGCACACTCGCGCGGCTGGAGCGCCGAGGATATGGAGAACAACGTGCGCTACGTGCAGATGAGCAAGGACCTTCGGGACGGCGTCGAGGCGTTGATGGCGCGCGCGGTGGAGACCGCGAACCTGATGCTCAAGGGCGAGGGCCTCGCCGTCCCCATGGCGAGGGGCGGCCGCAAGGGCAGCGAGTTGGACGTCAAAGCACAGATCTAAGGGGGCCACCCATGACACAAGCGCTGGATTGGAAACCCATCGGCAAGGTGAAACCGGAGAAGCTCAGCTCCACGCGCCGTTCGCTGCATCTGGCGGCGCAGGCGGTGGCGAACCTGGGACGCAGCTATCTCCCGGCGCCGGAGGACTATGGGCACATCAGCCTGCGCTGGGTCCCCAAGTTCAACGGCCTCGCCGGCCAGCCCGTGCCCGTGCCTTCGGGCACGTTGCAGCTGGTCGCCGTCCTGAGTTTCGAACCGCTGGAATGGCTGCTCCTGGATAACAAGGCCGTGACGCTCACCAAGCTGCCGCTCGCGGGCAAGACGCTCGCGCAGCTCGAGAGCGCCGTGCGCGCCGAACTCAAGCGCCACGGCTTGGACGAGACGCGGTACAGCGTGAAGCCGCCGTTCCAGGTGGAGTCGAGCCCGCTGCTGGAAGGCGGCAACTTCTCGCCCGAATGGGACCTGGACGAGCGCCGTGAACTCGCGGGCTACTATGCGGGCGCAGACAGGGTGCTGAGGGCCTTGGCCGTGGAGTTCCCGGGCGCCGTGGGCCCGCGCTGCTGGCCGCACCACTTCGACTACGCGTTGCTCGTGAAGCTCGACGCCGGTTCCCACGAGAATGCGCGTTCGGTGGGCCTGGGGATGTCGCCGGGAGACCAGTACTACGACCAGCCCTATTTCTATTCGACGCCCTGGCCGTATCCGAAAGGGCAGTTGCCCCCCTTGCCCAAGCCCGCCTCCTGGCACACCCAGGAATGGACGGGTGCGGTGTTGCGCGCCTCGGACCTGCCGTCCACGGCGGGCAAGGTCCTCGCCGCCTATTGGCGGACCGCCGGCAAACTGCTACGCGGCCTCCTGGAGAAACCGCCCGCATGAAGCTCGAGGGCCGGTGCCATTGCGGCAACCTGAGCCTTGAGTTCGAGACCGCGGTGCCCGTGGCGGAACTGCCGCTACGCGCCTGCCAGTGCTCCTTCTGCCGCGCGCATGGCGCGCTCAGCACCTCCGACCCGCGCGGTCGTGTGGACGTGGAAGCGAAGGACCCGGCCCAAGTGGAGCGTTACCGCTTCGGATTGGGGATCACCGACTTCCTCGTCTGTCGGCGCTGCGGCGTCTACTTACTCGCGGTAGCGGAGATGGATGGCGGACGCTATGCCGTCCTCAATTCGAACGCACTCGACCGCCGTGCCGAGATGACGTCCCCACCCCAAGCCATGGACTACGGCGGGGAGACGGCCGAGTCCCGTCGGGCACGCCGCAAGGCCCGCTGGACCCCCGTGGGGACCATGCGCGGCTTGTAATTTTTGGGAAAAATTTCCCAACTAATCCTGCACCCAGGTTGCTGCGTTATGTCTAATCCATCGAGTATGCTTACGACCTATAAGGATCGGTCATAGCAGGGGTTCAGGGGCGTGGCGAGATTCAGGGAGTACGGGTCCGCGCTCACCGCGCCCCCGCCGGGGAGCGCGTCTGCGCGCCTCGGAGCGGCGTTCGCCCTGCCGCTCTTCGTCTTCCTCCTTCCCGCCGCCCGCGCCGACGATTGCCCGCTGCCCCCCGCGGGCGCGGTGCAACGCTGGCAGGGTGAGGCGGCGTGGACCACGCTCGCCGACCAGGCCTACCGCATCGGCAAGGTCCACATCCTGGTGGACAACGTCTTCGACCTCGACAATCCGGACGAAGACACCTGGTACGGACGCACCGCCGACGCCCTGCACGTGGAGACGCACCCCGGCGTGATCCGCGACCAGTTGCTCTTCAAATCCGGGGACGCGGTGGATCCGCGGCTCATGTACGAGAGCGTGCGCTTGCTGCGCTCCCTCTCGTTCCTGCGCTACGCCGACATCACCCCGGAGAGCTGCCAAGGGCAGACGGTGGACGTGACGGCCCACGTGAAGGACGCCTGGACCCTCAAGTTCGACCTCAATTTCACCCACGTGGGCGGGCAGAGCAACCTGGGGGCGTCTTTCAAGGACGTGGACTTCCTCGGCACCGGCAAGACGCTCGCCCTCGGCCACAAGAGCGACCAGCAGCGCAGTACCAACCAGGTGAGCTATCAGGACCCGGAACTGCTCGGCAGCCGCTGGCAGCTGGGCGCGACCTATGCGCATCTCTCCGACGGGCATATCCACGAGTTCGACCTCAACCAGCCCTTCTATGAGGACTACACTCCTTGGTCGTTCACCTTCCATTATCTCGACCAGCTGCAGAACCTCAACTTCTACGAGAAGGACACGCTCGCCTGGAGCGTGCCGGATCGCCTGCGCAGCACGGAACTCGATTGGATGTGGCTCATGGGCTTCGCGGACGGCAGCGGCACCCGCTTGGGCGTGAGCTATCTGTACCAGGACTATGGCTACGGCGCGTTGGAGTCCTTCCCGCCGGTGTTCATCCCCCAGCCGGACTTGAGGCCCCGCCGCCTCGGCGGACCCGCGTTCGATTGGGAGTACTTCGAGGACCACTACGCGAGCTTCACCAACCTCGCGCTCATCGGTCGCACCGAAGACTACAACATGGGCTGGGACACCCGCGCCCAGGCCGGCTATCTCGGCACGACGTTCGGCAGCGACATCCCCGGCGCGTTCTACGACGTCTCCACGAGCTACGGAGGCCTCTATGGCGACAGGACGGTGTTGGTCAGCAACGCCTCCCTGCAGGGGCGCCGCCAGAGTGGCAAGGACCGCAACGTCCTCGGCAGCCTGGTGTTCACCCTCTATAACAACTACTTCGACGACCACACGCTCGTGTTCCACGGCGATGTGGAGTACACACTGCGGCCGGATCCCGAGAACATGCTGTATCTCGGCGGCTTGCAGGGTATGCCGGGCTACCCGAACTATTTCTACATCGGCGACCGGCGCTGGCAGTCGCAGGTGGCGGACCGCTGGGTGACCCCATACCGGTTGTGGAACATCTTCCAGGTGGGGTTCTCGGCTTACGTGGACGTGGGGCAGATCCGCCGCCTGGGCGATTCCTGGAGCCCGACGCTCGCGGACGCGGGCCTGGCGCTCAGGCTCGGCGACGTACGTAGCGCCTACGGCGGCGTGATCTACATCACCTATGCCTGGCCGCTGGTGAACGTGCCGGGCGTGTCCGGCAAACAGTTCGTCATCGGCAACATTTTCACGTTCTAACCGCGACATCCTTGTCTTTTTCCGCGCCGTCCCGGCGGCGCGGGCGACTTTTGTCGCGGCAAAAGTCGCCAAAACCGCTTTCCCGAAGCGCGGGCCTCCCAAGGCGGCGGCTACCCTGCGCTCCTCGCTCGCTACAGAGTCGCGCTTACGGCACTTCCTTGTGCCGATCGCGCGATCTCGTCATCCCTGACTCGACCCTTCGGGCTTGCTTTGCTCACTGCAGTGCTCGGCGCGCGCTACGGGTGGGAAGACGCCGATCATCGAGCGTGCTTTTCTTTCCACCCGTTGGATGACGCCGAGTGCGCAGCGCCCGCAGGGGGAACCTGCGTAGCGGGACAAGCCAGGGAAGGCGAAGTCCGGGCGATGGGTGCATGGAAGCACCCCGAGCCCGGTCCCGAGGGCGCGAGCCGCGAGGAACCGCGCCTGAAATCGAGTTATCCCTAACTCGATTTCAGGCAAGCGCGTCATCTGCGGGGAGCGTTTCTTTCGCCCCTTTCTTTGCGCTCAAAGAAAGGGGCCCGCCGCCCGGGAGGCGGCGGAATACGACTTCGACAGGATGTCGTCTCTGGGACCTAACCGGCTTCCTTGGTGTCCAGCACCACGTGCGCCAACGCGTCCATTTCCTCCGCACGGCCGATCCAGCCGGCCGGCAGGCGCGGCCAGGCGCTCGCCAAAGACAGCAGCAGCGTCGCGAAGTAGGGGATGGACTGGACGAGCAGCACCACCACCCACACGCCCAGGTCGCGCATGCCGGTGTTCACCTGGGTGGCCACGCCGACGGCGCAGCTCCACAGCGCCGACATGACGAGCACTTCCTCGCGGCAATCCCCCAGCGCCTCGAGGAGCGCGTGCCCGCGCGCGCGTTTCGGCGTGCGGATGAAGGGCAGGCCGCTGGTGGCGAGGCCGGAGAGGATCGCGAGCCCGATGGTGTGGCTCAAGGCGAGCCCCGCCAGCGCGGCCGCCAACGTCTGGCGCACGGTCGCGCCGACCCGCGTGCTGTAGAGGTGTATGAGCTTCGCGAGCTTGAAGGCGAAGAGCGCGAGCGGCAGGGCCGAGAAGATCATGAGCGGCGGGTCGATGGCGTGGGGGAAGAGCAGCATGGCGAGCGACCAGACCATGGCGGCCAGGTTGAACACCAGGTTGAACCCGTCCGCCAGCCAGGGCAGCCAGCCGGCGAGGAAGTGGTAACGCTGCCCCGGGGTGAGCGGGCTATTACGGGTGAATAACGCACGCGCGTGGTGCTTCAGTATCTGCACCGCCCCGTAGGCCCAGCGGAAACGCTGCCGCTTGTAGTCGGCGAGGGTGTCGGGCATGAGGCCGAAGCCGTAGCTGCGCGGGATGTAGGCCGCCTCGAGGCCCTCCTCGAAGACCCGCAGCCCCAGCTCCGCATCCTCGGTGATGCACCATTCGGCCCAGCCGCCTGCCCGCGCGAGCGCCGCGCGGCGGATCAGGGTCATGGTGCCGTGCTGGATGATGGCATTGCGCTCGTTGCGCGTGATCATGCCGATGTAGAAGAAGCCGCGGTATTCGGCGTGGCACATGGCCTTGAAGGCGTTCTCGCCCGCGTCGCGGTAGTCCTGGGGGGCCTGCACGATCGCGATGCGCGGTGCGCCGAACAGCGGCACGAGGTCCCTGAGCCAGTCGTGCGCCACCAGGTAGTCGCTGTCGATCACCGCGACGATCTCCGCCTCGGGCGCGGTGCGCGCCAACGCGTAGTTGAGCGCCCCTGCCTTGAAGCCGGCGAGCGGCGCCACGTGGAAGAAGCGGAAGCGCGCGCCGCGCCGGCGGCACTCGGCCTCGACCGGGCGCCACACCGCTTCGTCGGACGTGTTGTTGTCGATCACCAGCACTTCGAAGCGCGGATAATCGAGGCGCGCCAGGGCCGCGAGCGTCTCCTTCAGCATCTCCGGCGGCTCGTTGTAGGCGGGCACGTGGATGGAGACCATGGGCAGGTCTCCGGGCGGCGCGTCCGCGGGCTCGAAGGCGCGCCGCCGCAGCGTCACCCAATGGGCCTCGGCCCATTCGTGGGCCTCGGCGAGCAGCACCAGGATCACGCCGGTCATGCCCGCGAGCAGCAACAGCCCGACGACGATGCTGGTGAAGGTGAGGTACTGGCGCGTGTAGTCGTAGATCACCCACACGAGGGTGGTAGACACGGCGAACACCACCAGCGCGAGGAAGCTGCGGCCGCGGTGGCGGAGCGCGTGGCTGTCCCAATACAGCAGGGTCAGGAGCAAGGCTGCAAGCAGTACCGAGACGCCGGCGAGCTCGGGCCAGCGGGGGATGCGCACGATGGCGTTCTGGAACTCGAACTTGGGCTGGCGGTCCACGTTCCACACGCCCCAGTAAGCTCCCACGGCGCCCTCGGTCTGCTCCTTCCAGGGCTGGTCGAAGGCTTCCATGAGACGGTAGTCCCAGTGCTCCTGCTCCGCCTTGGCGAGGAAGCGCCGCAGGAACATCGCCTCGTTGGCGCTGGAGGCGACGGCCGCGTGGCGCGAACGCCCGTAGCTCGGCCAGCCCACCTCGCCGATGACGATGCGCTTGTGCGGGTAGGCACGTTCCAGGTCGCCCATGCGCAGCGCGATGTAGTCCACCGCCAGTTGCGCGTCCACGCCCTCCCAGTAGGGCAGCATGTGCACCGTGATGAAGTCCACGTGGCGCACGAGTTCGGGGTTGCGGATCCAGGTATACCAGGGTTCGGCGGTGGT
>DATIEQ010000278.1:0-6752 GCA_035455665.1 Gammaproteobacteria bacterium
GAGGACGATTTCAGCGGGCTGCGCGGCTATCAGCCGGGAGACTCGCCGCGCCGCATCGCCTGGAAGACCTCGGCGCGGGCGCAGGAACTCCTCACCAAGCGCTTCACCGGTACCGGTGAGGAGACCCGCTGGCTCAGCTGGGACGAGCTGGCTGGGATGCAGGATGAGCGGCGGCTCTCGGTGCTCTGTCGCTGGGTGCTCCTCTGTCACGCGACCGGCGGTGCTTATGGTCTGAAGCTGCCAGGCGTCGAGATCGCCCCCGCCGGCGGCGAGGAGCAACGGGACCGTTGCCTCGAGGCGCTGGCGCTCCACGGCCTCCCGAAGGACACAGCGCCTTGAGCGCCACTCCTGAATTATTCGACTACCCGCGCCGCATGGAGCGGCTGCGGCTCCTGTGGGCGCTCGCCGCCATCGCCGCCATGGCGGCACCCCACGCCCTGCACCTGGCTCCCTGGATCATGGTCGCGGCCGTGGCGCTCGCTGCCTGGCGAATCACGGCCATGCGCAAAGCCTGGCGACTGCCCGGACGCTACGCGCGCTACGGCCTCGGTATCGCTATCTTCGCGGCCGTGCTCTTCACGTTCCGCACCCTGAACGGTCCCGAGGCGGGCGCCGGCCTCCTGCTGTTGCTCAGCATGCTGAAGCTCATGGAGGCCCAGGGGGTACGAGATTATTTTCTGCTGGTGGTGCTGGCTTTTTTCCTTGGCCTGGCGAGTCTCCTCTACGATCAGACCATCCCCCTCGCCCTCTATATGCTCCCGGCGGTGTGGCTTGCTACCACCGCCCTCTTGAACGTCGCCCATCCAGACAGCGATCGGGGTATCAAGGCATCGCTCATGAGCAGCGGACGGCTGCTCCTACCCGCCTTGCCGGTGGCGGCGGTACTGTTCCTGCTCTTTCCGAGGGTGCCGGGACCGCTGTGGGGCATCGCCAGCCAGAAACATTCCGGCGTCATCGGCCTATCCACGACCATGACGCCCGGCGACCTCGGCCAACTGGCGGAATCCGACGAGGTGGCGTTCCGCGTCAAATTCGCGGCCGCAGCGCCGGCACGCAAGCAGCTCTATTGGCGGGCACTGGTGCTCCACGAATACGACGGCAACACCTGGAGCAGCGGCAATCTGTCCTGGAACCGTAAGTTCGCCGCGGCGATCCATGGCAGCGCCGTGAGCTATGACGTCACTCTCGAACCCAACGACCTCTCCACCCTTTATGCCTTGGACCTGCCTGTGCAGGTTCCCGAGGACACGGGCTTGTCTTCGAATTACGAGATCGGCACTCGCACGCTCGTCACCGAGCGCAAGCTGTACCACGTGACATCCTATCTGGACTCGAGTTACGGCGCCGACACGCCCGGCTGGATGCTGCACCGGGACCTGGCGCTGTCCACTGAGCGAAACCCCCGCACACGCGCCCTTGCCCAGAAATGGCGTGACGCCGATTCTTCACCTGAAAAGATAGTGAAGGATGCGCTCGCCTACTTCCATGACCAGGCGTTCTCCTACACGCTCAGACCGGGCCTGCTCACGAGTCAGGACCGGGTGGACGAATTCCTGTTCGGCACGCGCCGCGGCTTCTGCGAGCATTACGCGGGCGCATTCGTGATCCTGATGCGCGCCGCCGGCATCCCCGCCCATGTGGTCATCGGCTACCAGGGCGGCGAGCCCAATCCGCTCGACGGCTATTACGTGGTACGGCAACGCGATGCCCACGCCTGGGCGGAGGTGTGGATGCCGGAACGGGGTTGGCTCAGGGTGGACCCCACGGCGGCGGTGGACCCCGCGCGCGTGGAACAGGGCCTGGATGCGTCCCTGCCTTCGGACGAGATCCCCGGCATCCTGTTCGGCGACCATCCTTGGCTCATCGGCTTGCGGAACACCTGGGACGCGGTGAACAACAGCTGGTACCAATGGGTTCTCGCCTATGGACCGGAGTTGCAGGAGAAGTTCTTCAAGAACGTGGGGCTCGACTACGGCAACTGGGGCCAACTCGCCATCGTGTTGGCAGCCCTGCTCATAGTCTTCGCCATGCTCGTCTCCTTCTACCTGTGGCGGCAACGCCGCCCGCCGCCGCCGCACCCCGTGGTACGCGATTACCGCCGTTTCTGCACACGCCTCGCGAAATTGGGTTTAGAACGCGAGGTATGGGAAGGTCCCCTGGACTTCGCGGAGCGTGTCACCCGCGCACGGCCTGATCTCGGACCCGCCGTGCGGGCCATCACCACGAGCTACATCGAGCTCCGTTACGTGGAGCGAGGTGATGCAGAACGCTTCCACCGACAGGTGAAAACTTTCAACCCTTCCGCGGCGCCGCGTTGAGCGCCTAGACGCTTCTTGCGTCCGTCTTCACCCGGGTCAACAGGAAGGCACCCAGGGCGAACAGCAGGATCACCGAGAGGATGGAGAGCCGCGGACTGCCGGTGAGCACGCTCACGGTGCCGATGAGCACCGGGCCGATGATGGCCGCGAACTCTCCCAGCATGTTGTAGAAGCCGAAGAACTCGCCGGCCCGCTCGCGGGGTACGAGACGCGCATAGTAGGAGCGGCTCAGGAGCTGTACACCGCCCTGCACCAACCCTACCATGGCCGCCAGAAGATAGAACTGCCACGCGGTGTGCATGAAGGCCGCGAACACGGAGACGAATACATAGACCGCGAGGCCGATGAAGATGCCGCGTTTCGGTCCGATGCGCTCACCGATGCGGCCGAAGACGAGCGCGGCCGGCACACCCACGAACTGCACCAACAGCACCGCCAGGATCAGGTCACTGGTGCCGAACCCGATCGCCTTGCCGTAATCCACCGCCATCTGGATGACGGTGTTGACCCCGTCTATGTAGACCCAATAGGCGACGAGGAACATGAACACCGGCTTGTAGGCGCGCACGTGCCGGAACGTCTCGATGAATTGGCCGAAACCGCGGCGCACCGCTGCTCCGAAGCTCAAGCCCAGGGCCGCAGGCTTGGGCTCCGGCGTCCAGAACCAGAGCGGCAGGGCGAAGAGCATCCACCAGCCCGCCGTAAGCATGAGGATGAGTTTCACCGCCGTAGTCGCGTCCGCGAGGCCGAACCACTGGGGTTTGAGGCTCAGCAACACGCCCAGCACCAGGAACAGCCCGCCACCGAGGTAGCCGGCGAAATAGCCCATGGCCGAGGTCATATCGAACTTGCCGGGTTCGGCGACGCTCACCAGCATGGAGTCGCCGAACACGTTGCCCCAGAAATAGCCGATGGACGCGAACACGTAGAACAACACCGCCCACTGCCATTCCCCCAGACCCACGAAGTGCAGGGCGAACACGGCGACTGCACCCATGAACGCGGAAGAGATGAGGAAACGCTTCTTGTGTCCGCCGCTGTCGGCGATGGCCCCCAGGAGCGGCGCGGTCACCGCCACCACCAGGCTGGCGATGGAATTGGCGAGACCGAGCCGGAAGGTGCTCACGGTGACGTCGGCGCCGTGGCTCCAATAATCCTTGAAGAAGATGGGGAAGAAGACCGTGATGATGGAGGTAGTGAAGGCGTGGTTGCCCCAGTAATACAGGGCCCAGCCCCAGACCTTGCGCCCGCGCGGCAGCATATCGCCATCCCCGATGGATTTGGGTGGCCTAGCCTAGCATGAAGGCTCAGGCCGCCAGCGCCGTCTCGCTACCATGCTCACGGGTCTTGCGGAAGCGGAGCTCCGGCCACCGTTCTTGCGTGAGCTGCAGGTTCACCATCGTCGGCGCCACGTACACCAGACTATCGCCGTGGTCGAGGGCGAGGTTGTCGTAAGCCTTGTCCTTGAACTCCTCGAGCCGGCGTGGGTCGTCGCCCTCCACCCAGCGCGCGGTAGCGACGTGCACGGTGTCGAACACGCATTCGACGCCGTACTCTTCCTTGAGGCGGTAGGCGACCACGTCGAACTGCAGCAACCCCACGGCACCCAGGATCAGGTCGTTGTTGCGTAAGGGCTTGAAGAGCTGCGTCGCCCCTTCCTCGCAGAGCTGCGCCAAGCCCTTGTTCAGGGCCTTGGCCTTGAGCGGATCCTTGAGGACCACGCGACGGAATATCTCCGGCGCAAAATTGGGGATACCGGTGAAAGTCAGGGCCTCACCCTGGGTGAAGGTGTCGCCGATGGCGACCGTGCCATGGTTATGGATGCCGATGATGTCGCCGGCATAGGCCTCTTCCACCCGTTCGCGGTCTGCGGCCATGAAGGTCAGGGCGTCGGCGATCTTCACTTCGCGGCCGATGCGCACGTGCTTCACGCGCATCCCGGGGGCGTAACGGCCCGAGCAGAGACGCACGAACGCGATACGGTCGTGGTGCTGCGGGTCCATGTTCGCCTGGATCTTGAACACGAAACCGCTGAGTTTCTCCTCCAGCGGCTGCACCTCTCGGCTCGAGGTCGCTCGCGGCCGGGGTGGCGGCGCGTGCTCCACGAAGGCGTCCAGGAGCTCGCGCACGCCGAAGTTGTTGATGGCAGAACCGAAGAACACCGGCGTCAAGCGGCCCGCCAAGTATTCTTGCAGATCGAATGCGTGGGAGGCGCCCCGCACCAGATCAACCTCGGCCCGGGAATGCGCCAAGTCGCCGCCCAGGAGTTCCGCCGCCTCGGCACTGCCGAGCCCCTGTATGACGCGCGTCTCGCCCAGGCGCCCGCTCTTCTCACCCGCATAGATCTGGATGCGGTCCGATGCCAGGTGGTAGATGCCCTTGAGCTCGCGGCCCATGCCGAGGGGCCAGGTGACGGGCGCGCAGCGGATCTTCAGGATCGATTCGACCTCATCCAGCAAGGTCATGGGATCGCGGCCGTCGCGGTCCAGCTTGTTTATGAAGGTGATGATGGGCGTATCGCGCAGGCGGCAGACATCCATGAGCTTGATGGTGCGCTCCTCGACGCCCTTGGCGCAGTCGATCACCATGAGCGCTGAATCCACCGCCGTGAGAGTGCGGTAGGTATCCTCGGAGAAATCCTCGTGGCCGGGCGTGTCCAGCAGGTTGACGATACGGTCCCGGTAGGGGAACTGCATAACCGAGGAGGTCACGGAGATGCCGCGCTGCTGCTCGAGCTTCATCCAGTCGGAGGTGGCATGGCGTGCCGCCTTGCGTCCTTTCACGGCACCCGCCATCTGGATCGCGCCGCCGAAGAGCAGCAGCTTCTCGGTAAGCGTGGTCTTGCCGGCGTCCGGGTGCGAGATGATGGCGAACGTACGTCGCCGGTTGATTTCAGACTCGAACATGGGGACCCGGGGGAATCGGAAAGGCGCGTATTCTACCTGATGGACGCTTGAGATCGACTTAAAGATCCAGCACCAGGATCAGGGCATCCTCCCGTCCCTGGGCACCAGGGTAATAGTTCTTGCGCATGCCCACCTGGGAGAAGCCGCGGGCCTGGTAGAGGCCCAAGGCAGCCTGGTTGGAGAACCTCACTTCCAGGAACATGCGAGCCGCGCCCCGTTCCTTCGCGAGCGCCAGGAAATGCTCCAACAGCTGGCGGCCGTAACCCTGGTTCTGCCATTCGGGAGCGACACAGATGTTGAGCAGATGGGCCTCGCCCACCACCAGAGACATGATCCCATAGCCTTCCACTCGGCCGGCGAGTTCCATCACCCAGCAGCCATACCCGACCCGCAGACAGTCCCGGAAGATGCCCTCGGTCCAGTGGAACTGGTAGGCGCGCCGCTCGATGTCCATGACGGCGCGTACGTCCCCTTCGTGCATGGGACGCCAGCGCGGTGCCGGGGCGGCGACCACCGCGCTCATGGAGCGGCCTCCTTGAGCGTGCGCACGGCGAGCTGCAGGTCCACCCAGGCTTTGCGCTTCTCGCCGGGGGAGCGCAAGAGATAGGCGGGATGGTAGGTGACGACGACAGGGATCTCGCCTAAGCGGTGCACACCACCACGCAACTTGCCGATGGGAGTCTCGGTGTTGAGCAAGTTCTGGGCGGCGATGCGCCCGAGCGCGAGGATGATGCCGGGCTTGATGAGGGCGATCTGCCGCTCCAAGTAGGGCCGGCAGGTCTCGGCCTCCTCGGGCTTGGGGTCGCGGTTCCCGGGCGGCCGGCATTTGAGCACATTGGCGATGTACACCTGCTCGCGCTTCAAGCCGATGGCCGTGAGCATAGAATTGAGGAGTTGGCCGGCGCGTCCCACGAAGGGCTCGCCCTGCCTGTCTTCGTCCGCCCCCGGTGCCTCGCCGATCACGAGCCAGCGGGCCTCCCGGTCGCCCACGCCGAACACGGTTTGGGTGCAGCCGGCGCGCAGGCCGCAGGCAGTGCAATCCTTGACCGCCACCGCGAGCGCATCCCAGTCCATGGCGGCGATGGCGGTGCTGCGTCCGTCGCCCGATCCAGCGATAGGCACGGTGAGCGCGACGGCGGGGACCGGCGCTGACTGGTTTGCTGCGGGTCTCTTGACCGATGGGGACTGCGCGCGCTGCCGCGGAGCCCAGGCCGTCAGCCCCAAGTCCTGCAACTGGCTCAGGCGCTTCGGATCCATGGCCTCAGGCGGTCTTGCGGCGCAGGCGCCGCTGCAGGCGCCACAGGGCGAGCAGCATGCCGGAGAAGGCGTAGAGGAAGAACCCCACGAACAACACGTACTGCGGGCTCAGGAACACCACGATGAGCACCAGCGCCAGGAAGACGATGGCGGTGAAGGGTACGCGCCCTTGAAGGTTCAGGTCCTTGAAGCTGTAGTATCCGATGCTGCTCACCATGAGAGCGCCCGCGAGGATCGTCAATACGTAGGCCGGCAGGACCACCGCCTGACC
>DATIEQ010000279.1:0-4954 GCA_035455665.1 Gammaproteobacteria bacterium
GAAATGAGCTTCATCTATGCCTCGAAACTCAAAATGCCACTGGAATATAAAGGCCTCGTAATAAGTAGTTGCTCCAGCTAACAATATTGGTGCGCTTAGCAACATGCATATACCAAAGAATGTGAATACGAGGTAGAAAACCCCAGCAAGTAATATTGGGAGGGACTCTAGTGAGACAATTGGCACAAAGCCTGTGGGCCAGGTATACGATGCCAGCGAAGCATAACCAAGAAGAACCCAAACTAAGGCGAGAGTGCCCAGTTTCCAACGTCCAAAAATTTTGCCGTCCATGTAACCTACTCCCACTAAGTTTTAGGTTATAGCAGTCGTATATCCTTAAATACGACGCGGATTCTAGTCCCTCCCATAAAAAAGAAGCCCTGCTTTCGCAGGGCTTCTTGGTCTTGGCTCTTGGTCTTCAAGATCCAGCCGACTCGGTCGGCTCTCTTAAAAGTCCATATCTCCACCCATTCCGCCTCCACCTGGCATTGCCGGCTTCTCTTCCTTCGGAAGCTCCGCCACCATCGCCTCGGTGGTGATGAGCAGGCTCGCGACGGACGCGGCGTTCTGCAGCGCGGTGCGGGCCACCTTGGTCGGGTCCAGCACGCCCATCTCGACCATGTCGCCGTACTCGCCGGTCTGGGCGTTGAAGCCGAAGTTGCCCTTGCCCTCGGCGACCTTGTTGAGCACCACGTCCGGCGCTTCGCCGGCGTTCGCCACGATCTGGCGCAGGGGCTCTTCCATGGCCTTGAGCAGGATGGCGATGCCCATGTTCTGGTCTTCGTTCTCGCCCTTGAGCTTGCCGATGGCCTGCTTGGCGCGCACCAGGGCGACGCCGCCGCCGGCCACGATGCCTTCCTCGACGGCGGCACGCGTGGCGTGCAGCGCGTCCTCGACGCGGGCCTTCTTCTCCTTCATCTCGATCTCGGTGGAGGCGCCGACCTTGATGACGGCCACGCCGCCGGAGAGCTTGGCGACGCGCTCCTGCAGCTTCTCCTTGTCGTAGTCGGAGGTGGTGTCCTCGATCTGCTTGCGGATCGCCTCGACGCGGGCCTGGATGTCGGTGGACTTGCCGGCGCCGTCGATGATGGTGGTGTTCTCCTTGCCAGCTTCGACCTTTTTGGCACGTCCGAGATCCTTCAGCGTGGCCTTCTCGAGCGTCAGGCCCAGCTCCTCGGAGATCACCGTGGCCTTGGTGAGCACGGAGATGTCCTTGAGCATGTCCTTGCGGCGGTCGCCGAAGCCCGGGGCCTTCACGGCCACGACCTTGACGATGCCGCGGATGGTGTTGACCACCAGCGTCGCGAGGGCCTCGCCCTCCACGTCCTCGGCCACCACCAGCAGGCTGCGGCCGCTCTTGGCCACGGCCTCGAGCACCGGCAGCATCTCGCGGATGTTGGAGATCTTCTTGTCGCAGAGCAGGATGTAGGGCTTGTCCAGCTCGGCGGTCATGCTGGCCTGGCTGTTGATGAAGTAGGGCGAGAGGTAGCCGCGGTCGAACTGCATGCCCTCGACCACTTCCAGCTCGTCGGCCAGCGCCGAGCCTTCCTCGACGGTGATGACGCCTTCCTTGCCGACCTTCTGCATCGCCTGGGCGATGAGCTTGCCGATGGTCTCGTCGCCGTTCGCGGAGATGGTGCCCACCTGGGCGATGGACTTGTTGTCCGCGGAGGGCTTGGAGAGCTTCTTGAGCTCGGCCACGGAGGCGATGACGGCCTTGTCGATGCCGCGCTTGAGATCCATGGGGTTCATGCCGGCGGCGACGGCCTTCAGGCCCTCGCGCATGATGGCCTGGGCCAGCACGGTCGCGGTGGTGGTGCCGTCACCCGCCTCGTCGGAGGTGTGGGAGGCGACTTCCTTCACCATCTGCGCGCCCATGTTCTCGAACTTGTCCTTGAGCTCGATCTCCTTGGCGACGCTGACGCCGTCCTTGGTGATGGTCGGGGCGCCGAAGCTCTTCTCGAGCACGACGTTGCGGCCCTTCGGGCCTAGGGTGGCCTTCACCGCGTTCGCCAGGATGTTGACGCCGCGGAACATGCGCTGACGCGCATCGTCACCGAATTTGATCTCTTTGGCAGCCATGGTCTATTCCTCTGTCTATTCTTGATTGGGATGAGCGGCGGAGAAGGCTTACTTCTCGATCACGCCGATGATGTCTTCCTCGCGCATGATGACCAGTTCATCAGCGCCTTCTTTGATCTCGTTGCCGCTGTACTTGCCGAACAGCACGATGTCGCCGACCTTCACGGCCACGGGACGGTGCTTGCCGCCCTTGAGGCTCTTGCCGGGGCCGACGGCGATGACCTTGCCCTTGCTGGGCTTCTCGGCGGCGTTGTCCGGGATCAGGATGCCGCCGGCGGATTTGGTTTCCGACTCGAGCCGCTTGATAATCACGCGGTCGTGCAGTGGACGAATCTTCATGGATCGATCTCCTGACGAAATCTATTACGGGTTGTTGGGGTCTTAGGACGTAGCCAGGGAGCGCTTGGCACTCACCACGGCGGAGTGCTAATAATAGTGATTAATCCAGCATAGTCAAGGGCTTGGCGGGCAGTGGCTAATTAATAGCCAACGAGGATTAATGGCGCAGAATCAACTAGTTACGCTCTGTACCGTGCCCGACCGGGCCGCCGGGGAGAAGCTCGCCCGGGCCCTGGTCGAGGAACGCCTCGCCGCCTGCGTGAACCTGGTGCCGGGTCTCAGTTCCACCTACCGCTGGGAGGGGAAGATAGTGACGGAGGCGGAATGCTTGCTGATCATCAAGAGCGCGGCGCCCTTCGAGGTGCTGCGGGCGCGGATCAAGGCACTGCACCCATATGAGACGCCTGAGATCATCGCCATCCCCATCGCCCACGGCGATGAGTCCTATATGAAGTGGTTAACGGAAAATTCGAAATGAAAAAGCTTCTGCTGCTCGGCCTGTTGGCCCTCGCTCCCCTCGCCGCGCTGGCCGACAACGAGCCGCTGCCGCCGGACCAGGCTTACAAGATGACGGTCACCGCCGCCGGCGGGACGATTACAGCAAAATGGGACATCCTCCCGGGTTATTACCTATATAAGGACAAGTTCAAGTTCCTGAGCCATACGCCGGCGGTGACCCTCGGCAAGCCGGCGCTCCCCGCGGGCGAGATGAAGCAGGACAAGTTCTTCGGCCGGGAGGAGATCTACAAGCAGGCGGTGACGGCGACGCTCCCCTATACCGGCAGCGGCGCCTTGGACCTGGAGATCGTCTACCAGGGCTGCAACGAGCCCATCGGCTTCTGCTACCCGCCCCAGCACAAGCGCCTGAACCTCACGCTGGCGGCGGCAGCGCCTGCCGCGACGCCGGCAGCGGTGCACGCGCCCGACCTGCAGTCCTTGATCGCGGGCGGCGCGCCCGCGGGCCAGGACTACCTGCCCGTGGACCAGGCCTTCCGCTTCTCGGCGGTGGCGAAGGACAGCCACACCCTGGAAGTGCGCTGGCAGGTGGCGCCGGGCTACTACCTCTACCGCCAGAAGTTCGACTTGAAGAGCGACGACCCGGAGGTGCAGCTCGGCATGCCGGACTTCCCGGAAGGCAAGATCAAGAACGACCCCTACTTCGGCACCAGCGAGATCTACCCCGAGGACGTGGACGTGCTCGTGCCGGTGAGCTACGGCGGCGCGCCCGGCAAGTTCAACTTGACCGCCGCCTACCAGGGCTGCGCCGAGAAGGGCTTCTGCTATCCGCCCCAGACGCGGGTGGTGAGTTTCGACCTCGCCACCGCCGGCGCGGCGGCGCCCGCCGTGGCGGCGCCCGCCCCCATGGCGGAGCAGGACCGGCTCGCCCTGCTCATCAAGGACGGCAACCTGATCCTCGTGTTCCTGGCCTTCATCGGCTACGGCCTGCTGCTGACCTTCACGCCCTGCGTGCTGCCCATGGTGCCCATCATCTCCGGCATCATCGTGGGCCAGGGCAAGATCTCGACGCCGCGCGCCTTCCTGCTGTCCCTGACCTACGTGCTCGCCATGGCCCTGGTCTACGCCATCGCCGGCGTGGTGGTGGGCTTGGCCGGCGCGAACATCCAGCTCGCCCTGCAGAACCCCTGGGTCTTGAGCGTGTTCAGCCTCATCTTCGTGCTGCTCGCCCTGTCCATGTTCGGCTTCTACGAACTGCAGGTGCCGAGCTTCATCCAGACGCACCTGACCCACCACAGCAACAAGCAGAGCAGCGGCGCCTTCCTGGGCGTGGGCATCATGGGCGCGTTGTCGGCCCTGATCTGCGGGCCCTGCATCACGGCGCCCTTGGTGGCGGCCTTGATCTTCATCGGCGAGACGGGCTCGGCCCTGCGCGGCGGCGTCGCGCTCTTCGCCTTAGGCCTCGGCATGGGGGTGCCGCTCCTCATCATCGGCACTTCGGCGGGCAAGCTCGTGCCCAAGGCGGGCCACTGGATGAACGCCGTGAAGGCGGTGTTCGGCGTCGTCATGCTGGCCCTCGCCATCTGGTTCCTGTCGCGGGTGCTGCCGGGCCCGGTGAGCTTGGCGCTGTGGGCGGCGCTCGCCATCGTCTGCGGGGTGTACCTGAGCGCGCTCGACCCGCTGCAGGCGGGCGCCTCGGGCTGGCGCAAGCTGTGGAAGGGCTTAGGGCTGATCGCGCTGGTCTACGGCATCCTGCTGCTCGTCGCCGCGGCCCTGGGCGGGAGTGACCCCTTAAGACCGTTCGATAACTACGGCCGCGGTGGAACCGCGGCCTTGGGCGCTGGGTCAGTTGCCAATCCGACTAGTTCTCTGCCATTCAAACACATCAAGACCAGCGCCGATCTCGACCGCGAGCTCGCGGCGGCGAAAGGCTCGCCGGTGATGCTCGACTTCTACGCGGACTGGTGCATCTCCTGCAAGGAGCTGGAGCACGACACCTACAGCGACCCGGCGGTGCAGGGCGCGCTGGCGAACGTCACGCTGCTGCAGGCGGACGTGACGGCGAACGACGCGGACG
>DATIEQ010000280.1:0-16057 GCA_035455665.1 Gammaproteobacteria bacterium
TACGTGAAGGTCGCGAATGCGCCGCCGATGATGACCAGGTAAATGTAGCCCTGCGAACGCACCGAGCGGGAGAGGTTCACCACGAACTGGGTGAAGGCTGGCAGGTCGGCACCGAAGCCCTTGAAGAGTTCCTCGAACTGCGGGATCACGAACACCAGCAGGATACCGGTCACCACGAAGGCCACCACCAGCACCGCGATGGGGTAGGAGAGCGCTTTCTTGATCTTCTTCTTGATGCGCTCGGTCTTTTCCTTGTAGGTGGCGATCTTGTCCAGCAGGGTCTCCAGCGCGCCGGCCTGTTCGCCGGCGCGCACCAGGCTCACGAACAGGTCGTCGAAGAACAGGGGATGTTTGCCCAGCGCGTCCGCCAGGTTGTTGCCGGCTTCCACGTCTGCCTTGATGGCCATCACCAGGTCCTGCATGTTCGGGTTGACGTGTCCCTTGCCGATGATGTCCATGGACTGCACCAGCGGCACGCCGGAGCTCATCATGGTGGCCATCTGGCGGCTGAAGAACGCGATGTCGCCGGTCTCGATCTTCTTGCCAGCTTTGCGCCGCTCCTTCTTGATCTTGAGGGGCGCGATGCCTTGGCGGCGTAGGTCCGCCTTGACCGCTGCCTCGTTCGCGGCGGCGGTCTTGCCCTTGATCCGGTTGCCCTTCTTGTCGGTGCCTTCCCAGACGAAGCTGGTGACTTTTGCGGCGGCGGCTTCTGCCATGAGTATTACGTCTTCTCGCTGTTATTCGACGGTGACGCGATTGAGTTCGGCGAGGCCGAAATCGCCGCGCTTGACCTTGGTCAAGCCGGAGCGGCGCAAGTCAGGTATGCCTTCCTTGGCCGCCTGTTCGGCGATCTGGATGGCGTTGCCGCCAGCCATGATGATCTTGCCCGTCTCCTCGGACACGGGCATCACCTGGTAGATGCCGGTGCGGCCCTTGTAACCTTCGTTGCATTGGTCGCAGCCCACGGGCTCGTAGATGGTCAGGCCTGCAGCGACTTCCTCTTCCGTGAAGCCCTCTTTGAGCAGAGCTTCCTTCGGGATCTCCACGGGGCGCTTGCATATCTTGCACAGGCGCCGCGCCAGTCGTTGCGCGATGATGAGGTTGACGGCGGTAGCGATCGAATAAGGCGCTACGCCGATGTCGGCGAGACGCGTGAGCGTCTTGGGCGCGTCGTTGGTATGCAGTGTGGCGAGCACCATGTGTCCGGTCTGGGCCGCCTTGATTGCGATCTCGGCGGTCTCCAGGTCGCGGATCTCGCCCACCAGGATGATATCGGGATCGAGACGCAGGAAGGATTTGAGCGCCGCGCCGAAGGTCAGTCCGACCTTCGGGTTCACGTTCACTTGGTTCACGCCGGGCAACTGGATTTCCGCCGGGTCCTCAGCGGTACAGATGTTGCGGTCCTCGGTGTTGAGGATGTTGATACCGGTGTAGAGGGATACGGTCTTGCCGCTGCCCGTCGGGCCGGTGATGAGGATCATGCCGTAAGGCTTGTCCAAGTTGTCCAGATAGAGCTTCTTCTGGAAGTCCTCGTAACCCAGGGCGTCGATACCCAGTTTCGCGCTGGAGGGGTCCAGGATGCGCATCACGATCTTCTCGCCGAAGAGCGTGGGGCAGGTGGCGACGCGAAAGTCGATGGCACGGGTCTTCGAGAGTTTCAACTTGATGCGGCCGTCCTGGGGGATGCGGCGCTCGGAGATGTCGAGTCTGGCCATGACCTTGAGGCGCGCTGCGATCTTGGGGCCGAGTACCATGGGCGGCTTCACCACCTCACGGAGCATGCCGTCCTGGCGGAAGCGGACGCGGTATTCCTTCTCGTAGGGCTCCCAGTGGATATCGGATGCGCCCTTGTTGATGGCATCCAGCAGTACCTTATTGATGAACTTCACCACCGGCGCGTCTTCGATGTCGACGCCGGTGCCGGATTCTTCCGGCCCGCCGCCCTCGTCATCACCGGCGACAATGTCGAGGTCGCCGACGTCACCGTCCGCCAGGTCCTTCATGGAGGTATCCATGGCCTGGACTGCTTTCTCGATGTTCTTCTGGAGCTTGTCTTCCTCGACGATCACCGCATCCACGGTTAGGCCGGTCTTGAACTTGATCTCGTCCAGGGCCTGCATGTTCGTCGGGTCGGAGACCGCCACGAAGAGCTTGCGGCCGCGGCGGTAGAGGGGCAGGGCGTGGTGCTTCTCGATGAGTGACGCTTCCACGTCCTTGAGGGGTGCCTGGCCGATGTCAATAGAATCCAGGTCCACGATAGGTACACCGAATTCCTCCGAGGCAGCGCCCGCGACTGCGCGCGCATTGAGCTTCTTGTTGCGCACCAGATGGCTGACCAGCAGCAATTTTTCCGCGGCGGCATCGCGCTGCGCGTCGACTGCATCGGCCTCGCTCAAGAGGCCGGCGGCCACCAGCCGCCGGGGAAGGCCGGTCAAGTTCGTCTTGACGGTGGTTGTGGCCATGTCCCTACCCCGCGTTTCAAGAGAACCCATGGATCTGGGTTTCAGGGTTTAGATAGTAGTGTATCGGGACGAAATCTCCAACAGGGACATGGGTCTAGGGCTCTGTTGGCGTCGGGTGGAGAGGCTTGGACAGCCTGCTAATATGCCGTCTGGACCGGAGGGGCGCCTGCCGATGCGGCGGGGTCCGCGGGAGCGCTTTTTGGGGCGCTGCGGCCATCAAACGAGGGCACGATGTGCTGAGCTTTGGGGCGGTGGCCCGCAACACCCTGTGGATGACTCTTGGCCAGGGTATACGCACCCTGGTCCAGGCCGTTTATTTCGTGCTCATCGCGCGAATCCTGCATCGGGATGGCTACGGGGCGTTCTCGGGCGTGGTCGCGTTAGTCGCAGTGCTCCTGCCCTTTTCCGGTTGGGGCGGAGGCAATCTGTTAATCAAGCATGTAGCGAGAGATAAACGTCTGTTCTCCGTATATTGGGGACGGACTTTATTCATGTCTTGTGCGAGCGCTGGTGCCTTGGTGCTGTTGGCCACAGCACTGGGGTGGTGGATATTGCCGGCCTCAGTTCCATCGGCGATTTTATTTTGGGTAGCCATTTCTGATCTGCTGTTTGCCAGATTGCTAGAAGCTAGCGGCCAGGCATTCCAGGCTTTCCATCAACTCTTTAAGACTGCGTTTCTATGGGTGGCGCTTTCGGTTGCACGGCTTGGTGCGGTTTTGTTACTAATTCATGTGCATGCGGCTGATGACCTTCTGACGTGGTCATTGTTGTATATGTGCAGCACCGCTGCCGTGACAATTCCGGCCTGCTTATGGGTATCTTTTGAACTCGGGCTGCCGCGATGGGATATGAGTGGGTGGCGCGCGGAGTTCGGCGAGGGTTTCTATTTTGCCTCTAGTGTCAGCGCTCAGCGCATCTATCTGGAGAGCGATAAGACTTTACTGACTCGCTTGTCTACTCTGGAATCCGCAGGTACTTACGCAGCAGCAGCTAGGATCGTAGACGTCGCCTTTGTGCCGGTGAATGCGTTGCTTGCAGCAACATACGTGCGATTCTTCGTACAAGGACGTGAGGGTGTGCAGGGGACACTGCGGCTGTCAAAACAGCTATTGCCGATCGCGCTTGGGTATGCGCTTACTGCAGGAGCAGTATTGTTCGTGTTGGCCCCCCTGGTCCCGCGGCTGTTGGGCACGGAATTTATGGAAACAGTACCCGCGATCAGGTGGCTGGCGATAATGCCCACGCTCATGACCTTGCACCGATTCGCGGCTGATTCGCTTACAGGCGCCGGTTGGCAGGGGACGCGCACAAGTTTTGAATTTCTAGTCGCGGTATTCAATATAGTACTGAATCTATGCCTTGTCCCTTATTATTCATGGAGAGGGGCAGCCTTGGCAGCCTGTGTCACCGGGGTGACATTGGTGTTTGCTCTTGCATTAGCCCTGCGAAGCATCGCTGGAAGAGCCGCGCCGACGGCGAACAGCACGGCAGCTGATTGAAGTTGGTGACAAGACGCATCCTGATCAAAATCGACACAAGGACATGCTTTGTCGACCAACATTCGCCCCGATTTCGAGAATAAGGATGCTGGCGAAACATGACTCAAGTCGATAATTACAGGGTATTCAGCCCAGTGGTGCGCGGCAGCGGTGCAGCCGTGGTGCATGAGCAGCTCGCTAGGGGATTGACAGGCTACGCTTTCGAAACCTACAGCCCGCGTTGGGAATATTTCCCTTTCGCTATGCCGTATCTGTTTAAGGGCTACAAAGCAGACATCATTCACACGAGTGTCGATTACGCCCACTTTTTCCGACGGCCCGGGAAGCCACTGGTAGCGACGTTTCATGGTTTTGCACTGGACAATTTCATGAAACCCTACAGTTCTGTACTACAGCGACTGCATTACGCGACTGATTTGCGATACTTCACCCGACTGGCTTTGGTGCAAGCCCATACCGTCACGGCGGTAAGTCAGTACGTAGCAGACAGAGTTGTAGAGGAGCTGGGTTATGGCAAACCCATTCAAGTGATACACAATGGGGTAGATATTGAAAGTTTCACACCTCGCCATCATTCTGTCGTCAGAGAAATCAAGGTTCTATTTAGCGGCAATCTGACCCGGCACAAAGGCGCTGACGTATTGGTAGAAATTGCACGATTATTAAGACCGGGAATCAAGATTTACTATACCCGTGGGTTGC
Organism: Gammaproteobacteria bacterium; assembly: GCA_035455665.1. GTDB lineage: Bacteria > Pseudomonadota > Gammaproteobacteria > Natronospirales > REEB76 > DASUBN01. Next base: position 4,664 of record DATIEQ010000280.1, read on the forward strand.
GTTCCAAGGGTACACTGCCGGATCTCCCACAATTGGAGTCCTTGGGCAGCGTAGCCCACGAGCATATGCCGCGCTGCTATCAACAGTCGGATATCCTGGTGACACCCAGTGTGAGGGAAGGTTTCGGACTCGGCGCGGCAGAAGCCATGGCGTGTGGATTGCCGGTCGTTGCTACTGATGGATCGTCACTCAAAGAACTGGTAGTGGAGGGTAAAGGGGGATTTCTATGCAAACTCGGTGATTTCCGTGCTTTCGCCGCAAGAATCAACCAGCTGGCCGAAAACCCCGTTCTGCGTAAAGAAATGGGGGAATACAATCGGCAACGAGCTGAAAGTCTGTTCAGCCTTGCCGCAACGCTCAAACAGTACCGTGAATTGTTCGACAAAGTGCGCGAGACCACGTTGTGACTGGCGCCCAATGCATACGGGTGTCGCTTTACTTAGGCGCGCTGAGCCCACGAAATAAGCAGGAATATTCCCCCGCTATGTATTCCCAGTCGAAATGTTCCTGAACATATTCGCGACCGCCCAGAGCTAACTTGCGGCATAGCGTATTGTCGCGCATCAACCGCGCAAGGCCGGCAGCCAGCGCATGCGCATCGCCCGAAGGCACCGTGAGGCCGGTCTCCCCATCGCGAATGACGTCCCTCACCGCTGGCAGGTCACTCGCTATCACGGCACAACCACAGGCAAGCGCTTCAACGGGGACCAGGCCGAAGCCTTCCCGGTCGCCATAGGACGTGATGACCGAGGGGAAAACCAGGATGGAGGACCTGCGATACCAGGGCGTCAGATCCCGGTTAGGCACCGGCCCCACGAATTCCACGCGGGCGGCGATGCCTAAGGTTTGCGCCAGAGTCCGCAACCGCAGCTCTTCAGGGCCTCCCCCGACGATACGCAAAATAGTGTCTGCAGGGATGGGTAGCAATGCAAGCGCTTGCAGTAGCACATGCACCCCTTTCTTATCCTCCAAGCGCCCGACGAACAGCAGGTTATTAGGGAGGGGCGGGGTGTGTCCTGGAGTGAAACGCTCGCGGGTATCAACTCCCATGGGTAGAACGCGGTAGCGGGCGTCACTTCCAAAGAGATTGATCAGTGTTTCCAGCATCGCCCGGCTGACGACGGTAATACAGTCGCTCTGTCTCAAGGCATAGCGTTTGAGGCCCTGCGCCAGGCTTCCGTTCAGGCCGTAGACGTCGGCGCCGTGCGCCGTACAAACGATGCGTGGCTGGTAGCCACAAAGCGAGCGGGCGAGGACCGCGACCAACCCTTGTGGCAGCAACCAATGGGCATGAACCACTTGGTAATGGTATCGGCGCAGCAGGCGGACCGCGGCGAACAATTCAGCGAAAATAAACAGCGGCAAGGCGAGCAGTCGCCAGGGACGGCGACGCACCCCGGGGAGCATGCCGCCCGCGTAGGCGAGGGTCTCGAATCGTGCCGGCAAGTAGCGGAAGCGATATACGGTCACACCATCCAGTTGCTCCTCGGTCTTCGCGCCAGCCGTGTGCGGCGCGAGCACATGCACCTGGTACTCGGCGGTGAGCCGTCGGGCGAGCTCGTGTACGAAGGGCGGCAGGGTGTCATTCGGCCACCGCGGGTAGGTGCTGGCCATGACCAGAAGTCGCGCCTGGGGTTTCGAGTCCTGCTGCATGACCGTCAGCGCTGTTGGCGCGTAAACACCAGGTTCGTGATCTGTTCCGAGACGAGCCCGATCAGGAACACCAAGGTCGCCGTGATGAACAGCAGCGCGCTCATATTGGTGAATTGGTGGTGGCTGATGAAAGTGCGTATGTAATTCGCGAGACCGGCGACGAAGAATAGGCCGGCGATTGGCAGGAATATCTTGAAAGGCGAATACAGGGTGGTGATCTTGAAGATGATGAGAAGGAAACGCACACCATCCCGCAGCGGCCTGATGTGGCTCGCTCTTTGACCCTGGCGCCGGCCGGCTTCTATGGGAACGTAGCCAACCCTGAAACCAGCGCGGAAGAACGCCATGGTGATGGTGGTAGGGTAGGAAAACCCGTTGGGCAGTAGATGCAGGTATTCTTTGAAAAGCACGGCTCGTGCCACGCGGAACCCCGATGTTAGATCTTCAATGCGATGTCCCACCATCCAGCTAGCCAGCATATTGTAGGTGCCGTTGGCGAAACGCCGTCCGAGCGAGGCATGGGAGCCGCCGCTTCGTGCCCCGATGACCATGTCGTAACCCTTGTCGAACATTGCCTGCAGCCGCGCGATATCTTCCGTTGCATGCTGTCCGTCTGCGTCCATGAACACGAGTATCTCTCCGCGCGCGGAGCGCGCCCCGGACTTCACCGCGGCGCCGTTTCCCAGGGAGTACGGGTGGGTGATCACTACGGCGCCGGCAGCGCGCGCTATCTCCGCCGTGCCATCTGATGAACCGTCGTCCACCACCACGATTTCCGCATCGGGGTGCAAGGCGCGCAGCTTGTGCAGAAGAGAGGGAAGGCTTGCCGCCTCGTCTTTGGCGGGAACGACGATGGAAAGTTCTGGCTTTTTCTCTTGCATGGAGGCGTCAGGCGATTGTAGGGCGCCAATATAACATCGTTCCGATGATGTAGCGCCTCCGTGGTTCAGGGATGTGGCTGGAGTGCGGCGATTTCGGCGTTGAATGACTGAATCTGTGCGTCGAGATGACCCAGATAATTCAGCTTGCGCAGTCCCTCCAGGTCCTTGCGGGCCAGTTCCGTATCACCGATGGCAATATCCATGGTCACTAGATTCGCTTGATATTGAGGTTCCGAGGGCACGAGCGCAGCGGCTTGCGCCATCATGCCGCGCGCCTGCGTCAGTCCGCCGCGCTCACCCAAGGAGGATATGAAATTCCCATACATCACCAGGAAGTCGGCATGGGGTTCGCGCAAGCTGCCGAGATAGGGGTTAGAAAGGGCCGATTTGAAGACCTTGTGGATGCTTTCGGGAGGCAGGCGGCAGTTGCCCTTGCTGATGCAATCCACCAGCGCAGTGAGCGCCTGTATATCGGAGGCGCTGGGGCGACGAGTGGAGAGCTTATGGGCGATCGTATCGAGGAGGCCGGCATCGACCCTGCCTTTGAGTTGGGCCTCTACGAGTATCAATGACACGTCGGGGATGGTACTGGAGGATGGTACGGCGGATGCGGTCTCGAGCGCCTCGACCGCTTGTGGATAGAGTTCAGACTGGCCGAACAAAGCGAGGTTCGCGTACGTTTGGCCGAGCATGTAGGTGGCGTAAGGTGAGGCGGGGTGGTGGGCTGCTTCGGCCTGGGCGAAGGACAAGTTGTCGCGCCAGCTGAAGGCACGCTGCCAGGTGAACAAGCTGAATAATCCGAGGACCGAGGCCAATAGAACGTAACGGGCTAATCTCCAGGGAGCGGCCTCTGATAAAGGGAATACGAGGTCCACGATTGCCAGGAGGATGCCGAGATCTGCGATATAGCAGCGATGCTCATAGGCCAGCTCCAACGGAAAGATTGTGGATTCGATCAGTTGGCCGGACAGGAACAAGGCGATAACGCAGGCGATTAGCGGTCGGCGGCGGTACAGCAGGGCACAGGCGGCCAACAATCCGATGATCCCGGCGAGGGCGAACGCAGTACTCAGGGGCTGGAACAGGCCCCGGGATATGGCGATATCGTCGTGGTACAGCCCGAGGCTTCCAGGTTCCGGCCACAGCGTCCAGCGTATATAGAGCCAGACCACGCGCGCTTCAGACATGAGCCGCTCGGTCAGGGTGAAATCGCGGTTGGCATAACTAAGGAAGCCGGCGGCTCGTCCATCCAGCATCAGGGCGAGGCCGATGCAGCCTGGGAGGAGAAGGACGGTGGCGTAGAAGGATGCTGTCGTACGGCTCAGACGGCCATCGGCTGCACGAAAACGGAGGATGAACAGCTCGAGGACAAAGGTATAGACTGGCAGCAGCGCACCCGATTCCTTGCAAAGTATCGCCACAAGAGTCAGCAGGGGGACCGCAATCCAGATGACCCAGGCACCGCGGCCATTTCGCAACTGCTCGCGGCGCGCCCACAGATAGACGTTGATGCCGGCCAGAACGAAGAAGGCGGATAGCGTGGTCTCGCGCTGGACCACGTAGAGCACGGGCAGAAAATTGAGCGGGTGCAGAATCCAGAGCGCGCCGACAATCAACGCGAGCCAGTCGAGACGTTCTTCGACAAACGATGGCGCAAGCTCGCGGCGGTAGGTCGCAAGCAATTGCTTGAGGAGCAGGAAGACCAACAGGCCATTGAGCACGTGGATGGCCAGATTGACCAGCTTGAATGAGTAGGGACTGATGCCCGTGACATAACTGTTCAGGGCGAAACTCAGCATGCTGATCGGACGCATGGTGGGGCCGGCCTTGAATGAGAAGGCGGCGTGGCTCAACGCATCCCAGGAGAGCTCGTGTATGGGGAGGGCGGGGTTTTCCACCACATTGGTGAAATCATCCAGAGCGAAACCGCCTTTCAAGCCTGGCGAGTAGATAGCGATCGTCGACGCGATAATCGCGCCTACGAACACTGTCTTTGCCAGGGATCGATTCGTTATCTGCATTGTTGCTCGTTGTCTTGACTACGCTTGTTATCGGATGGATGCATCACCATATCTACACCGAATATAAGCGGCGGTGTGGATGGTCGTAATTCTTATTTATAGAGAGTCGAGGCTCAAGCGATTTATTTCTTGCCAGACGCCGCAATCGCCTGGTCGTACTCGCGCTCGAGCTTCTGCAGATCGAGCAGGAAGCGAAAATCGTGCAGCGCGCGTAAGGCATCGATCTGTTCTTTCGCGTCGTGGGTATCGTTAAATTCGAGGAACATGCGGGCCAGGTTGGCACGCATGCGTGGATTCACCGGACACAGGGTCACGGCTTTATGCATGGCGTCAAGCGCTCCGGGGATCTCTTCGATGTCGATCAGGAACATCGCGGACGTGTTCCATATATTCGCGGCATAGCAGTTGTCGCGCATCAGCCGCGGATTGGCGAGGGCGGCGGTATAGACGTCGATGATGCCGGGAAACAGCTCGCGATAATCGGGTTGTGCCAGATTCGCCAACGACACTAGGGCGATCTGCAGGCTGGAGCTGGGGATGGCCGATTTTGCATCCTCGGCCGTAGCCTGAAGATAATGCTTCGCCTGCGGCAGGTCATGGAGGATCGCAAACATGTATGCTACCCCGACGTCCTGATTGATGCTGCCGTGATCCGCGAGCTTCGACCGTTGCTCCGCATCTAATACTTTGGGGATCAATGAGGTGTCGTGACTCGATTGGATATACCACATATAGGTCTCTCCAAGCTCCGACAGGGCGCGCGGCGAATGCGGATGGTGGGCGGACTCGTATTGGGCGAAGCTCAATTCGGTGCGCCACTCATGCGCGCGTATGGCCGTCGTGCCCGCGAGGATCAAGGCATATACCGCGACCGCCGCTGTGGCAAGACGCACACGCTCCACGCGTTGTACTGAAGCATAGAGCGTTGCGACGCCGCCAAGCACCAGGCCGAATAGGGGCAGGTAATTACGGTGCTCATAGACCAAGTCCAGGGGCAGGACCGTGGATTCCATGAGATGTCCAGCGATGAACCATAGGATAGAAAAACTGATGAGCGGAAAGTGTCTGCGCAGCAGGAACGCGGTCGGCACAAGGGCGAGAGTGATGAGCGCGCAGGGGAGGGTGCTGAGGGGCTGAAGGATGCCTCGCGAGGGGGCGATGTCGTCATGAAACAGGCCAAGTTGCCGCGGATCGGGGATTAGCGCCCAACGAAGGTAATCCAGGAGTACGCGGCACTCGCTGAGCAATCTCTCGTAAAGGGTGAAATCGCGATTGACGTAGTTACCAAGGAACTCCGGGCGCAACGCCAAAAGACCACAAAGCGCAAGCAGGGGTAGCGCCAGGAATATGCCGTAGAAGCATGTTATCTCACGGCTGCGGCTTCCCCCTCTAGTGCGGAAGCCCAGGAGGGTTATTTCGGTTACCAGCGTATAGACCGGCGTGAGCGCAGCGTTCTCCTTGCAGAGCATGCCGAGCAGCATGAATAGGGGTGCCGCGATCCAGATCAGCAGGCGGCCCTCGCCCGTCTCGATTTGGCGACGGCGACCGGCCAGATAGCTGAGGACGGCGGCCGCGGTGAAAACGGCCGCAAGGGACGTGTCGCGTTGGACGACGTATAACACGGCGGTCAGGTTTAAGGGGTGTACAAGCCATAACAGCATCACCGCGAGGCTCAGCCGGCGGATGGTTTCGTTCGAAAACTTGCGTTCGCTGATCGCCCTATGAGCGCGAAGCACCTCTAGGGCCACGCAGCCGAGCAAGGCGCCGGCGAGCAGATGGATGAAGATATTGGTGAGCTTGAAGGCGCCAGGCGAGAGGCCGAAGAAACTCGCGTCCAATATGAAGCTGAGGGTGCTCAGGGGGCGCAACAGCCCCCCCACCGGGGCAGACAGCATGGCGTGAAACAGGCTGCCGGGATCGAGATGCTGGATGAGCAGGGCGGAATTGCCGGTGATGCTGCCATAGTCATCGAAGACGAAATCGCCGGGCAGGCCAGGGAGGTAGACCATCGCGCCCAGGAACAGGGCCGAGATCGCTGCGGCGTAGAAAAGCGCGTTTCGTCCGGCGTCGCTGGCAACCATCACGGTGCTCACACTCGATTCACGGGCATTATAAAACTATGCCCCGCACGAGGCGGGGCATAGAGTTGTCACGTCAGACGAGATTTGCTCAGGGAGGGGTTGGCGTCGTATCGCGGCAGGAAGCCGGGAGATACTTCGGGTCTACAGAGGTAGCGCCGGCCAGGGTGGCGCCAGCGGAGCTCGCAGGTCCGCAGTACCACTTATTGCCGCCATCCGTAGTCCAGATCTCAATGGCTGTCGTCGCAATGTTCTTGTTGGTGCCGTTAGTCTTCATACCGGCAACGATGCCGAAGGTCCCCGATGTTATCGCCCCCGATTGTATGGCGGTAATCACGGACACATACCGGCCCGCGGGATGGTTGGACGAGGTGCTATACACCGACGCCAGCGTGACGGGCATTCTGCTGTTGTTCTGGAAGTACTCGGCCACACCGGTCTCGCCGCCGCCGGCGAGCTGGATGCCTTCCGACATCTGGGAGCGGGCGATGTAGTCCTGGTAGGCCGGGATGGCGATGGCCGCCAAGATGCCGATGATCGCGATCACGATCATCAATTCAATAAGGGTAAAACCCTTTTGTAACGTCTTCATGTGAATGACTCCTTGAAAAGTTCCTGGACAGTTGGACATTGCTAACGGAAGCGAATGGTTATGCATTCCTACCCATAATGGTATGCAAGTTACGTACCATTTAACAGTATAAAGCCATTTTAGTTTTCCGTAGCCTTAAACAAGGCCGCTCGGCCTGATCGTTATCCGCTTATGCCGGTGCGAAATGTCACTTTTTGACAATCCCTGTCAGGAAAGCGTCCGAAAGCGCGCTTGTACGCTTCGGGACCTAAGTCACTCAAGACCGAGCTTCTTGATGCGATAACGCAGCTGGCGGAAGGACATCCCTAGTAGTTTCGCAGCGGCCGTCTTGTTGTAACGGGTTTGTTCCAGCGCCTTGCGGATCGCTTCCTTCTCGACGTCGCCTAAGTAACTGCCGAGCGGACGTTGACCCGTCTCGGGCGGGGCGCTTGCCGTCGCAGCACCTGGGGCGGCGGGGCTGTGCAGGTGGATGTCCGCCGCCCGGATCATATCCCCCTCGGCGAGCGTGGTCGCGCGCTCGAGGGTGTTCTCCAGTTCCCGCACATTGCCCGGGAAGCTGTAGGCCTGGAGCAGCGTCACGGCATCGGGCGCGAGCCGGGCGGGCCGTCGCCCCAGGTTCAGAGCGAGCCGCTCCAGGATGGCTTCGGCGAGCAGTGGCAGATCCTCCGGCCGTTCCCGCAGGGGCGGCACGCGCAACTCGATGACGTTGATGCGATAGAAGAGGTCCTCGCGGAATCTTCCGGCCCGCACCTGCTCCGCGAGGATGCGGTGGGTCGCCGACAGGATGCGCACGTCCACGGGCACCTCGTGGGGCGCTCCGACCGGACGGGCAGCCTTCTCCTGGATCACCCGCAAGAGCTTCACCTGCATGTGCAGCGGCAGCTCCGCCACCTCGTCCAGGAACAGCGTACCGCCGGACGCGGCTTGGAACAGCCCTTCCTTGTCGGCGATGGCGCCGGTGAAGCTGCCCTTCTTGTGGCCGAAGAACTCGCTCTCCATGAGTTCGCCGGGAATGGCGCCGCAATTGACCGCCACGAAGGGCTTGTCCGCACGCGCGCCGTTCTCGTGGATGAGCCGCGCGACGAGCTCCTTGCCGGTCCCGGATTCACCGCTGATGTGCACTGGCGCCTGGCTGCGCGCCATCTTCGCAATCATAAGACGCACCTGGTCCATGGCAGGCGACAGCCCCAGAAGCCGTGGTGCACCGCGGCCCTCTATAGGCGTGCGTCGATCGCGGAGCTTGAGCGCGGTGCTGATCAGGCTGCGTAAGGCGGCGAGATCCACGGGCTTGGACACGAAATCGAAGGCGCCGTTCTTGAGCGCCTGGACGGCGGATTCCACGCTGCCATGTGCGGTGATGACGGCGACGGGAATCTGTGCCTGATGCTGCTGGATATAACTCACGAGCTCAAGACCGCTGCCATCCGGTAGCTTCATGTCCGTGAGACACAGGTCCACCGGCTGGGAACTGAGAAGCGAGCGTGCTTCTTCCAGGCTACCGCCGACAACACAAGCGACGTCCATGCGCGCCAGCGTCAGGCTCAAGAGCTCGCGGATGGCGGGCTCGTCGTCCACCACCAGGGCCAGGGGTTTGCTCATGTTCAGGTCAGCCACCGGTCGGAAGCTCCGAAGTCGATACGGAAGCAACTGCCCCCCTCCGGGCGCGGCGCGTAGGACAGGCGGGCGCGGTTACATTCGCAAAGTTCTCGCGCGATGAAAAGCCCGAGCCCTGTGCCACGTGGATCGGAGGTGTAGAAGGGCTCGAAGATATGCTCAGCGATATCTTGCGGCACGCCGGGGCCGCGGTCCAGGACCTCCATGTAGCCGGTGCTCGAACCGGGACGGGACCCGGCGCGGAACTCGATATATGCGGCCGCTTTACCATCTCCGTTACCGCCGTAGCGGAGGGCATTTTCCGACAGGTTCCAGATTATCTGATGCAGGTGCGTCGGATCGACCCGTACGCGTAGTCTGTCGCTGGCGCCCGAGTTGAGCGGCGTGGCGCCCTCAGGCAGGGCATGTCGGTCGCGGAATTCACCGATGAAATCCTTGAGCCAGTCGATGAGATCCAGTTCCTCGGCGCGGGTGTTCTCGCGCCGCGACAGTTGCAGGATGTTCTCCACCATGCGTTCTAAGCGAGCGGCATGCTCGTTGATGATCTCCGTCAGGCGCCGATCCTCGCCGCTGATCTGCGGTGATTCCGCCAGGAGCTGATTCGCATGGCTCACCGCGGCAAGGGGATTGCGGATCTCGTGGGCGATGCTGGCGGTCAGCCGGCCAAGGGTGGCGAGCTTGGTCTGCCGTACCTGTTCCGCCACGCTGCTCGCATCCTCCAGGAAGATCAGTGCGCCGCCGGCGCGCCCGGCGCCGATGCTCGCGAAATGGGGTATGAGCGGACGGCCCGAGGGCGAGATCACGGTGGTGGGCCGCTCCGGGGAGCCGTGCCGCCAGGCATCCAGCTCGGCCTTGAGCCGTGGAGCCGCTTCAGCGAGCGCTTGCGGCACGTCGCTGGGGGATCTCAGGTTTTCCGCCGCCGCGCTGTTCAGCATGCGGATGCGTCCCTGCTCGTCCACGACCATGACGCCGGTACGCATGTTGCGGATCACGTAGTCGTTTATCTGCGACAGGTTCGCCAGGTCCACGCCGCGCTGCTCGGCGAGTTGCTCGCTCTCACGCAGGCGCCGGCCGATGGAGTGCCCACCCAAGCCGGCGGCGAAGAGGATGATGCCGATGAGGCCTGCCTGGATGAAGCCGGTCTGGGTACCGGTGCTGTAGAGCACGGCTACGGTCTGTTCGCCGAGAATCGCCAGCGTCGCAAGGGCGGCAAAGGCGATGGCCATGCGCCGCGTCAGGAGCACGCTGTTCACGGCGATAGTCACGAACAATAAGCTACCGAGGCCGCTGGTCGCTCCACCGCTCGAGTGCATGAGCAATGTCACGGCGCTCACGTCGGCGACCAACTGCGCGTAGATCTGCAGCTCGAGCCCAGGGCGCCGGGTGTGCAGGGCGAAGCCCGCGAGCACGCCGAAACTGAAGTACATGAACCCGGTCCAAAGAAACAGACCCGGGAAGACGTCGCCGAGGATTCGTGGCGGAGTGTTGTCCCCGAAATACAGCACCATGACCAAGCCGCCCACTAGCATGCGGAACAGGTTGAGCACGTTCAGCAGGCGCCACGAGAGGAGATCGCCGCTGCGGCTCGCGGTGGCGGTGGGTCTTACGTTGTCCAGCTTCGAGTTCACGTCCACTGCATGCCTTTGCGTATGCGGGAGCTTTGCTTCAAAATAACGCCCTCCCTCTCCAGTACCATCCCAGCCAGCATGAATCTGCACGAATACCAAGCGAAACAACTGTTTTCAGAATACGGCATTCCGGTGCCCCGCGGTATTCCCGCGGCGGATGCGGCAGCGGCAGCGCAAGCCGCCCGCTCGCTGGGCGGCGGCCTGTGGGTGGTGAAGGCTCAGGTGCACGCGGGCGGCCGCGGCAAGGCCGGCGGCGTGAAGCTCTGCCGCTCTCCCGAGGAGGTCGAGACTGCTGCCCGCGGCATGCTCGGCATGCGCCTGCATACCCACCAGACGGGCCCGGAGGGGCTGCCGATCAACACCCTGCTCGTTGAAACGGGCTCGGAGATCGCCCGCGAGCTGTATCTCTCGGTGCTGGTGGACCGGAACCGCGAGCAGGTGGTGTTCATGGCTTCCGCCGCCGGCGGCATGGACATCGAGGAAGTGGCGGCCAAGACACCGGAGAAGATCTTCCGCGTGTGGGTACATCCTGCCGCGGGCATCCAGCCCAACCAGATACGCGAGCTGGCCTTCGGTCTCGGCCTCACCAGCAAGGAACACATGGCGGCCTTCGGCAAGATCGCTGAAGCGCTCTACAAGCTCTTCATGGAACGCGACGCGAGTCTGGTCGAGATCAACCCGCTGATCGTGACCAAGGATGGCCGGGTGCTGGCGTTGGACGCCAAACTCAACCTGGATGACAACGCGCTGTATCGCCAGCCCAAGCTCGCGGCCATGCGCGATGCTAGCCAGGAGGACGAGCGCGAGAGTACGGCCCGGGAGAACGACCTCAACTACGTGTCCCTGGACGGCGACATCGCCTGCATGGTGAACGGCGCCGGCCTCGCCATGGCCACCATGGACATCATCAAGCTGCACGGCGGCACG
>DATIEQ010000281.1:0-6182 GCA_035455665.1 Gammaproteobacteria bacterium
GCTACCACGGCCACTCCGCTTCGCTGGTGGTGAAAGCGGGTTCCGGCGCGCTGACCTTGGGCGTGCCCACCTCGCCCGGGGTACCCGCCGCCTTCGCGGCCCTGACGCTCACGCTTCCCTACAATGACGCCGCCGCGGTCAAGCAGGCGTTCGCGCGCCACGGCGGCGAGATCGCCGGCGTCATCGTGGAACCAGTGGCCGGCAACATGAACTGCGTGCCGCCGGAACCCGGCTTCCTCGAGACGCTACGGGAATTGTGCACGCGGAACGGCAGCGTGCTGATCTTCGATGAAGTCATGACGGGTTTCCGGGTCGCCCAGGGAGGCGCTCAAGCGCTCTACGGCATACGGCCGGATCTCACCATCCTCGGCAAGATCATCGGCGGCGGTATGCCGGTCGGTGCGTTCGGCGGCCGGCGCGACATCATGGAGAAGCTCGCTCCCTTGGGCCCCGTATACCAGGCAGGCACACTCTCGGGAAATCCCGTGGCCATGGCAGCGGGGCTCGCCACCCTCGAGTTACTCGATGCGCCGGGATTCTATGCGCGGCTCGCACACAAGACGCGCTCCCTGGTCGAAGGCCTGGAAGCGGCCGCCGGGGATGCGAACGTGGCCATCACTACCAACCGGGTAGGCGGCATGTTTGGGCTGTTTTTCACAACTGTGAAACCCGTCACACGCTACGCGCAGGTGCTAGGCGGCGACCTCAAGCGTTTCCAGGCCTTCTTCCATGGCATGCTGCGTGCGGGCGTGTACCTCGCCCCCTCCGCCTACGAGGCCGGCTTCGTGTCGGACGCGCACAGCGAGGCGGACCTGGCAGCGACGGTGACCGCGGCGCGGCGGGTGCTGGGCGACCTGGGTGGGTGACAGGGCGGCTGAATTCATGCACTATTTAGCGGGCATGTGTACGCCCTTGATTCCACGGGGAAACCACCGATGGCGATGGTAAAAATATTCAAGTTCCTCAAGGACGATGAACACCAGCAGCTGGTCCAGACTTCCGAACGGAAGATATTCAAGCCCGGCGAAGTCCTCATCAAAGAAGGCCAGCGGCAGACCTCGCTCTGCATCATCGTCAAGGGTGAAGTGAAGGTGCAGCGCGACTACGAGGGTTTCACCATCGAGCTCTCGCGCCATGGCGCGGGCGAGATCTTCGGTGACATGTCCTTCCTCGAAGGCCAGCCGGCCAGCGCCACCGTGGTCGCCGGCGACGAGGAGGTGTTGACCTTCATCGTCACCCACAACCACATCAACACCCTGACGCAGCAGAACCCGGCCTTCGCCGCCCGCTTCTACCAGTCCCTCGCCGAGATCCTGTCGCGGCGCCTGCGCGAGACCACGAACCTGGTGCAGAAGGACAGCAGCGCCGTGTGGGGGAACCCCGAGTAATCCGGCCGGCGGCTGCGGCTCAAGCACCCAAGGACTTCACCAAAGTCGCGAGGATCTCGAGCCGCTTCGCTGCGTCGTTGAGTTCCAACAGATACTGGCGTTGCGCGAGACCCAGGGGCAGGAGTTCCGCCAGCCGGTAAGCCACCCAGACCGCGTCGGCGTAATCCTGTTCGGGATAACGCCCCTCCAATTGTGCGATGATCCCTTTGAGCAATTCCGCGAGCGGCCGCGCCGCCTCCGGCAGAGGGATCGCCTCTTCCGGCGGCAGCCACTCGACGTCTGCCAGATTGAGGCCGTCCGCCTGCGTGCGCATCGACATCACCCGGAAGCGGCGCCCACCCTGGGCGAGGATATGCAGCAGCCCCTCGGGTCCAGGCCCCCAATCGCGGATCGTCGCCTCGGTGCCGAGCAGGTGTGTGCGCGCCGGACCGGTCTCCTTCCCCTCTGCGATTAGGCACACACCGAAGCCCCGCTCATCCTTGAGGCAGCGGCTCACCATGTCGAGATAACGTGTCTCGAAGAGGCGTAGCGGCAAGGGTCCGCCGGGGAAGAGCACTGTCTGCAGGGGAAATACCGGGATCTCGCTCACGCTCAACAGCTCGGCGCGGCGCGTCGCTCCAGTACGTCGATCAATTTCTCGTGGAAGCCGCCGAAACCACCGTTGCTCATGATGAGCACGTGGTCACCCCGCTGCAGCTCCGCACCGACAGTTTGCACCAACCCATCGATGTCCTTCAGCACGCTCGCGCGGGTGCCGAGCGGCAGCAGAGTTCCCGCGACATCCCAGCCGAGGTTCGCCCCCGCGTACACGAACACTCGGTCCGCGGCTTCGAGCGCGATGGCGAGCGTATCCCGGTGCACGCCCATCTTCATGGTATTGGAACGGGGTTCCAGCACCGCGAGGATGCGCTCCCGCCCGACGCGGGCACGCAACGCGGCGAGTGTCGCGGCCACCGCCGTCGGATGGTGGGCGAAATCGTCGTAGACCGTGACCCCGCCCATCTCCGCCCGCACTTCGAGCCGCCGCTTCACGCCCTTGAACCGGCTGAGAGCTTCGGCCGAACGGGCGGGCTCGACGCCCGCATGCTGCGCCGCGGTGATCGCCGCGAGGGCGTTCAGCGCGTTGTGCTCTCCGAGGAGCTCCCAGCGGACGCTCGCCGCCTTCTCGCCCCGGTGCAGCACGTCGAAACTGCGCCCATCGGGGCTCATGCCCGCGATCTGCCATTCCGCGTCGGCGGCGCCGAAGCGCTCCACGGGCGTCCAGCAACCCTTATTCAGCACACGCGCGAGGCTCGCATCCGCGCCGTTCACTACCAGCAGGCCGTTTCCGGGAACGCTGCGTACCAGTTGGTGGAACTGCGCCTCGATGCTGGCGAGGTCAGGGAAGATGTCCGCGTGGTCGTATTCCAGGTTGTTGAGCACCGCGGTACGGGGCCGGTAATGCAGGAACTTGGCGCCCTTGTCGAAGAACGCGGTGTCGTATTCGTCCGCCTCCACCACGAAATACCGGCCTTCCCCGAGGCGTGCCGACGCCTCGAAATCCCGCGCCACCCCGCCGATCAGGAAACCGGGCTTGAGCCCGGCGCATTCCAGTATCCAGGCGGTCATGGCGGTGGTAGTGGTCTTGCCGTGGGTACCGGCGAGCACGATCACGTGCCGGGCCTTGAGCAGGTTCTCGTAGAGCCACTGGGGGCCCGAGACATAGGGCAGGCCTTGGGCCAGCACGTACTCCACGGCAGGGTTACCGCGGGACAGGGCGTTACCGATGACCACGATGTCGGGCGCCGGGTGCAGATGTTCCGGCTTATACCCCTCGTGGAGCCGGATGCCGAGGGATTCGAGCTGGGTGCTCATGGGCGGGTAGACGGCGGTATCCGAGCCCGCCACCTCGTGGCCGAGCGCCTGGGCGAGGGCCGCGATACCGCCCATGAAGGTGCCGCAGATGCCAAGGATGTAGATACGCACGTCAATCCAACGGGAACAATGAACCGACGACGATTAGATTCACCACCATACAGAACGCGGCGATCACCAGGGCAAAGGCGGGACCGATGTTCAGGCTGGGGCGCAAGATATGCGCCAGCACCGCCACGTTCCAGGCGAGGAGCAGCACGAATGGAACCAGCAACAGAGTGAACTGGTTGGGCAGCAGCAGCGAGAGCAGGGCCACCGGCAGGAACAGCAGGTTGAAGATCGTGCCGACGCCGTACCAGGCGGTGAGCGCCTGGTTGAAGCGCGGTAGCAGCCACTTCACGCCGAGCAGCGCGCCAAAGAACAGGGCCTGCAGACCCGTATCGAACACCGTCTGCAGGAGCAGCGGCGTCGCCCTGAAGCCCTGCGCCAGCGCGACGAGCGCATCCGTGAGGAAATACGCCGCCGCAAACAGGGCAAGCAGTGTCCAGGATTTCGGGAAGGCATTGGGTGCGCTCCTGAGCAGCAGGAGCTCCCAGCAGGTCCGGGCGAAGGCTTTCATCGGCTACTTAAGCTTGCTATGGTGGCGCTCATCTTACCTTGCACCCCTTCCCCGGCACTACCACGCTCCATGTCCGATGACGCCCTCTATATAGACACACCGGCGGCCCTCGACGCCCTCTGCGCCCGCCTCGAAGGCCGGCCCTGGATCGCGGTGGACACCGAGTTCATGCGCGAACGCACCTACTATCCCGAGTTGTGCCTGGTGCAGGTGGCGACGGACGACGTCGTCGCCTGCGTGGATACCATCACCCTGCCCTCCCTGGACAGTCTGCTCGCCGTGCTGCTCGACGCGCGCAGCGTGAAGGTGTTGCACGCCGCACGCCAGGATCTCGAGATCTTCTACCACCTCGCCGGCCGGGTGCCGGCCCCGGTGTACGACACCCAGGTCGCCGCGCGTTTCCTCGGCCTGCCTGAGCAGGTCGGCTACGCCGCTCTGGTGCAGCAGGTGCTCGGCTTGAGCCTTGACAAGAGCCGGGCACGCGCCGACTGGGCGCGGCGCCCGCTTTCGCCGGCGGCACTCGCCTACGCCGCGGACGACGTGCGCCACCTGCGCACCGTCTATGCGCGGCTCACGGCGGAACTGGAGGCGCGGGGGCGGGCCGGCTGGCCCGAGCCCGAGATGCGTGCGCTGGAGGACGAGCGCCTCTACCGCCCCGATCCGGACAACGCCTGGGGCCGCTTACGCGGCCTGCAGCGCCTGAAACCCCGCGCACTCGCCCTCCTGAAGTCGCTGGCCGCCTGGCGCGAACGCACCGCCATCGCCGAGAACCGGCCGCGTCAGTGGATACTCAAGGACGAAGTGCTGATGGACTTGGCGCGCCAACAGCCCGCGGACGCAGCGACGCTCGCCGCGCTACGCGGTGTCGGCGAGGCACTCGTCAAACGTCACAGTGCGGCGCTGTTGCAGATACTGGGCACTGCCGGAGGCGACACAGAACGCGCACCCAAACCACCGGCTACCCTCACGGTGCGGCAGGAAGCGATGGTGGACGCGCTCATGGCGGTGCTGCGGCTCAAGGCGGCCGCCGGCGAGGTGAGCGCTGCAAGTATCGCGAACCGCGCCGAGCTCGAGCGCCTGGTGCGCGGCGAGCGGCAGCTGCCGCTGCTCGACGGCTGGCGGCTGGAGATGGCGGGGCGGGAACTGCTCGACTTCCTGGAAGGCCGTCAGGTGCTGAAGGCTGAGGCAGGCGCGCTCAAGTTGACCGGCGGCAGCTGAATCCCGCCGCTGTGAGCGCCCTAAAAGTTGCTCACTTCCTTTTTTTCTTCTTGTCCTTCTTGCGGTCCTTCTTCTTATCCTTCTTGTGCTTCTTCTTGTCCTTCTTCTTCTCTTTCTTCTTGTCTTTCTTGTGCTTCTTCGCGGCCGGCTTCGTCGCAGCCTTGGCCTTCGGCGCCGGGGCCGCGGCCTTCGCGGTGGGCACAGGCTTCGCGGCCGGCGCTTTCGCAGCCGCCGCCTTGGCCGCCAGGATCGCCTTGAGTGAGGGCTTGGACGCCGCCGACTTGCCGCCTTTCGCGGCCGGCTGGGGCTTGACCAACGGCACCACCTTGCGCTGCCCCTTGGCGATGGGGTCCAGCGTCGCCAGCATGCGCTTGAGGATGTCCTTCACCTCGCCCACCGCGTCCACCGTCTCGATGCGCCCCTGGTCGCGGTAGAAACCGATGAGCGGCCGGGTCTGGGTGTCGTACACCCGTAGCCGGTTGCCGATGGTCTCTTCGTTGTCGTCAGCCCGGTGGTGCAGCGGCGAGCCGCAGCGGTCGCACTGGTCATCGAGCCGCGGCGGGTTCGTGTAGACGTTATAGGAGGCGCCGCAGTTCTCGCAGGTGCGCCGCCCGGTCAGGCGCTGCATGAGGATGTCGAAGTCCACCTCCATCAGGATGGCCGCGTCGAGCGGCTGGCCGATGGTGGCGAGCATCCCGTCCAGGGCCTGGGCCTGGGCGAGGTTGCGGGGGAAGCCGTCCAGGATGAAACCCTTGCGCGCGTCAGGGTTGCGCAAGCGCTCGCGGATGATGGCGAGCACGATGTCGTCGGACACGAGCTGGCCCGAGTCCATGGCCGCCTTCGCCTGCAGCCCCAGGGGCGTCCCCGAGGCCAGGTTGGCCCGCAACAGGTCCCCGGTGGAGACGTGCGGGATGCGGTATTTCTCCGTCAGCAGCTTGGCCTGGGTCCCTTTGCCGGAGCCGGGCGCTCCCAGTAGCACGATTCTCATGGCGTGTCTCTGTATTGGGTCACCGGGCGGGGCCGGATGGCCGCCGCGCCCGCGGGCCCTGCCCGCGGGGCAGGCGTAAGGTACAGGCTGCCCTGGGGTCCGTCAACGCGGAGAA
>DATIEQ010000282.1:0-2371 GCA_035455665.1 Gammaproteobacteria bacterium
CAGGATGGCCAGGATGAGGAGATAGAAGCTCAGCACGCGCGCTCCCGATAGGAAAACGCCGCGCGGCGGCGCTGCGTATCCCTATTATCACTCAAGCTGGAACGGTATCAACCGAGATCGAACTTGATGCCCTGGGCCAGCGGCAGCGAGTCGGACCAGTTCAGGGTGTTGGTCTGACGGCGCATGTACTGCTTCCAGGCATCAGAACCGGACTCGCGGCCGCCGCCGGTTTCTTTTTCGCCGCCGAAGGCACCGCCGATCTCGGCGCCGGATGTGCCGATATTGACGTTGGCGATGCCGCAGTCGCTGCCCACCGCCGAGAGGAAGTACTCGGCGTTCTTCACGCTGGTGGTGAAGATGGCCGACGAGAGGCCCTGGGGTACGTCGTTGTGCATGCGGATGGCCTCATCCAGCGTCTTATACGACATGACGTAGAGGATGGGGGCGAAGGTCTCGCTCTTGACGATGTCCCATTCGTTCTTGGCGCGCACGATGGTGGGCTCCACGAAGAAACCAGGGCGGTCGAGCCGCTTGCCGCCGCAGAGCACCTTGCCGCCGGCCTTGGCCACGGCAGCGAGCGCCGCCTCGTAGCGGTTCACCGCGTCCTGGCTGCAGAGGGGTCCCATGAGGGTGGTGGTGTCCAATGGGTCGCCGATGCGCACCTGCTTGTAGGCCGAGACCAGCTTCTGGGTGAGGTCCTCCACCAGGCTCTCATGCACGATGAGCCGGCGGGTGGTGGTGCAACGCTGGCCGGCGGTACCTACGGAGCCGAACACCACGGCCGGGACCACGAGCTTGAGGTCGGCGGTCTCGTCCACCACGATGGCGTTGTTGCCGCCGAGCTCCAGCAGCGACTTGCCCATGCGGTGCGAGACCATCTCGCCCACCTTGCGACCGATCGCGGTGGAGCCGGTGAAGGACACCAGCGCCACGCGCTCATCCTTCACGAAGCGTTCCGCCAGGTGATTGTCGCCGTCGATGAACATGCTGAAGATCGCCGGCAGACCCTGTTTCTCCAGCACCTTGTTGACGATGTGCTGCACCGCGACGGCGCAGAGCGGGGTGCGGGGGGAAGGCTTCCACACCGTGACGTCGCCGCAGACCGCGGCGATGAAGGCGTTCCAGGACCATACCGCCACCGGGAAGTTGAAGGCGGAGATCACGCCCACGATGCCGAGGGGATGCCACTGCTCGGACATGCGGTGACGCACCCGCTCGGAGTGCATGGTGCGGCCGTAGAGCATGCGTGACTGGCCGACCGCGAAATCCGCGATGTCGATCATCTCCTGCACTTCGCCGTCGCCCTCGGCCTTGATCTTGCCCATCTCCAGGGAGACGAGGCTGCCCAGGGCATCCTTGTGTTTGCGCAGTTCCTCGCCCATGAGGCGTACGGCTTCGCCGCGCTTCGGAGCCGGCACTTCGCGCCAGACCTTGAAGGCTGCTTCCGAGTCCTTGATGAGCTGCTCGTAGTCGGCCTCGGTGGCGCAATGCACCTTGGCGATGGCCTGGCCCGTGGCCGGGTTGATGGACTCGATGACCTTGGCTCCGGCGCTCTTGCGCCAGCCGCCGGTGGCCGTCCACACGCCGGCGTTGTCCTGGGAGAGCCCGAGGCTGGAGAGGATCTGTTTCACGTCGGCCATGGGTGTTCCTTGAAAGATTAAGCCACGAACTGCTTGGCGGCTTCGCCGGTGCGCACCAGACGCGCCGAAAGCTCAGCGGTCTCTGCCTGGGCATAGGCCTTGCCGAAGCGGTTGGCCAACACGTCGGTGAGACTGAAGCGTTCCTGCATCACCAGGCCCTGGTACTTCTTGGGGTCCTTCAGCACCAGGTCCACCACCGCGGCGATGCCGGCACTGGTGGTCACCTGGATGGCGGACCACAGGTGCCCGGCGATCTCCTGCGGGTAGACCGCGTTGGCGTAGCTCTCTTCCATGAACTTGCCATGCTGCACACCACTCACGGAGACGTAGATGAGCACCACGTCCTGCACTGTGCGCGGCACAGCACGCTCCAGGATGCGCTTCAGGGTGTCGCGGTCCTGGTTCATGTTGAGGTCGTTCATCAGCAGGCGCATCACCTCGCAGTGGCCGGGATAGCGCATGGTCTTGTAGGTCATGTTGCGCACCTTGCCGGCGTAGGTCTCGGCCAGGGAACCCAGGCCGCCGGAGGTGTTGAAGGCTTCGTAGAGCTTGCCTTCCAGCTGGATGGTCTCGAGGCCCTCGAGCGGCATCAGCGCCGCCTCTTTGCCGTTGACGATGCCATAACAGGTGTTGCCGTACTCGTTGATGACGCCGTCCGAGGACCAGGTGAGCGCGTACTTGGTCATGTTGCCCGGATTCTGGGGCAGGGCACCGACGCGCAGCTTCACGTC
>DATIEQ010000283.1:0-3126 GCA_035455665.1 Gammaproteobacteria bacterium
GCCGTCGACGGCGCGCCCGGCGGTCCTTCGCTCGCCAAGCGGCTGCGCTTGACCGAGAATGGTCCGATGCCGCCGAAACGCACCGGACCCCCGCGCCCCGAGACCTGGGCTGCCCTCATGCTGGGCCTGCTCGGTCTGTGCGGCCTCGGCATGCTGGCGGTATTCCTGGCCGGCGCCCTCAGCCTCGGCAAGCTGCTACTGGTACTGCTGCTGCTCCTGCTCGCGGCCGCGAGCGTGCTGGCGCGATACCTGGCGAGCCCGGCACGCCGGGACTGAGCCGGTCTCAGGAGGCCTGCGGCTCGGGCAACGAAGCACGCGCCGCTGCGTGCTGCGGCGAAGGCACCCGGAACCAGGCGGCGTACAGCGCCGGCAGGAAGAACAGCGTCAGGATCGTCGCCACGGTGATGCCGCCCATGAGCGCCACCGCCATCGGCCCGAACAGGTCGCTCGGCACCAGCGGGATCAGCGCCAGCACCGCCGCCGCCGCAGTCAGGGTGATGGGCCGGAAGCGGCGCACGGTGGCGCCGACGATCGCCTGGAAACGATCCTGCCCGTCGCGGATGTCGTGGTCGATCTGGTCCATCAGGATCACCGAGTTGCGCATGATGATCCCGAGCATGGCGATGGTGCCGAGCATGGCCATGAAACCGAAGGGCTTATGGAACAGCAGCAGCGCCGCGCTCACACCGATGAGACCGAGCGGGGCGGTCAGCATCACCATCACGCTGCGCGAGAAGCTCTGCAACTGGATCATGAGCAGCGTGAACACCACGAACAGCATCACCGGCATCTGCACGTTGATGGACGCCTGGGCCTTCGCGTTGTTCTCCACCGACCCGCCCACCTCGATGCGGTAACCGATCGGAAGCGTGGAGCGCAGCTCGCCGAGCTTGGCATCGATGGCATTGGTCACGTCGATGCCCTGGGCACCGGGCATGGTGTCGGCACGCACCGTCACCGTGGGCTGGCGGTCGCGCTCCCAGACCACGCCGTACTCCAGCCCGTAGACGGGCTTGACGAGTTGCGCGAGCGGCACGGACTTGCCCGCCGCAGTCGGCACCATCAGGTTGTCCAGGTTGGAGAGGTCGGCGCGCTCCGCCGCCGGGGCGCGCAGGTCCACCGCGATGAGCTTGTCCGCTTCGCGGTAATAGGTCGCGGTGTAGCCGGTGAGCGACATCTCGAGGAAGGCGGCGAGATCGTCGCTGCCCACGCCCAGCAAGCGTGCCTTCTCCTGGTCGACCTGGAGATGGACGGTCTTGCTCGCCGGCCCGTCCCAGTCGAACTGGGTGCCGGTGGTGCGGGGGTCGGCCCGCATCGCGTCCGCCACTTGGGCCGCGATACGCTGCACCGTGGCGATGTCGTCGCCGGAGACGCGGAACTGCACCGGGAAGCCCACCGGCGGGCCGTTCTCCAGGCGCGACACCCGCCCCTGGACGTCCGGGAAATCCTTGTCCAACGCCGCCGTCAGGGTGGTGAACAGGGCGTCGCGCGCCTGCATGTCTTTGGCGGTCACCACGATCTGGGCAAAGTTGCGCTGCGGCAGCTGCTGATCGAGGTTGAGGTAGAAGCGCGGTGAGCCCGTGCCCACGTAGCTCACGTAGTTGTCGATGCCCCGCTCACCGGAGAGGAGCTTCTCCATGCGGCGGGTCTCGTCCAACGCCGCCGCGTAGGAAGCGCCTTCCGGCAAGCGCAGGTCCACCAGGAGCTCGGGCCGGTCGGAGCCGGGGAAGAACTGCTGGGGGATGAGCGCGAAACCCAGCGCCGCCAGCAGGAACAGGCCGACGGCCGACGCGAGCACCGTCTTGCGCCGCTCCACGCACCAGCGGATCAGGGCGCGGAAGCGCGCGTAGAAGGGCGTCGAGTACACGTCATGCGCGTCGCGGCGCGGGCCGGGTTCCGGGAGGCGCGCGGCTAACCTGGGGAAGCGCCGCGCCAGCCAGCTGCGCCACACGGGTGTCTTGTGCTGATGGGCCTCCGGCAGCAGCCGGTGACCGAGATAGGGGATCACCACCACCGCCGTGATCCAGGAGGTGAGCAAGGCGATGGCGGACACCTGGAAGATGGAGCGGGTGTATTCGCCGACACTGGACTTGGCGAGCGCGATGGGCAGGAAGCCCGCCACCGTCACCAGCGTGCCGGTGAGCATCGGAAAGGCGGTGCTCGTATAGGCGAAGGCGGCCGCCTTCACCCGGTCGTAGCCCTGCTCCAGCTTCACCGCCATCATCTCGACCGCGATGATGGCGTCGTCCACCAGGAGGCCCAACGCCAGGATCAGAGTGCCGAGCGAGACCTTGTGCAGGCCGATGCCGAACACCCACATGAAGAAGGCGGTGGCCGCCAGGACCAGTGGGATGGAGATGGCCACCACGGCTCCGGTGCGCAGGCCGAGGCTCAAGAGGCTCACCAGCAGCACGATGGCGATGGCTTCGGCTACCGCCTCCTTGAAATCACCCACCGAGCGCTCCACCGCCAGTCCGCCGTCGGTCACCGTGTGCAGGGTCAGCCCCGCCGGCAGGCGCTGCTGCAGGCCCTGGACCACGGGTTTCAGATGCTGGCTGAGCTCGATGATGTTGCCGCCGGCCTGCATGGTCACGCCCAGCCCCAGCACCGGGCGGCCCCCGAAGTGCATCTGCTGGGACGGCGGGTCCTGGTAACCAGAGGTGATGCGGGCGATGTCGCCCAGGCGCAGCAGGCGCCCGCCGGCGCGGAAGCTCACCTGCTCCAGGCTCGCCACCGAATGGAACTGGCCGCTGCCGCGCAGCGTGATGTGCTCGCCGGAGACGTCGAAGGCACCGGCCGGCTGCACCGCGTTCTGGGCCTGCAACACCGCCACGATATCCCGCGGCGTGAGACCCAGTGTCGCGAGTTTGCGGTTGGAGATCTCCACGTGGATCACCTGCGGCTGCTCGCCGAAGTAATCCACCTTGCCCACGTCCGGCACCCGCAAGAGCTCCTCGCGCAGGGTGTCGGCGTACTGCTTGAGTTCGGCGTCCGTGTAGCCGTCGCCCTCCAGGGCGTAGAGGTTGGCGTAGACGTCACCGAACTCGTCGTTGAAGTACGGGCCCGCCACGCCCTGGGGGAGCTGGCCGGCCATGTCGCCCACCTTCTTGCGCACCTGGTACCAGG
>DATIEQ010000284.1:0-6914 GCA_035455665.1 Gammaproteobacteria bacterium
GAGACGCTGAAGAAATCGTTCAGGTCTTGACCCTTGGCAAGCGGGGTACCGATGTTGACGGCGATCACCACATCGGCGCCCATCTCGCGCGCCACGTCCACCGACAGGTTGCGTGCCAGGCCGCCGTCCACCAGCAGCCGGTTCTCGATGGACACGGGCGGGTACAAGCCGGGCACCGCCATGCTGGCGCGCATCGCCTCCGCCAGACTGCCGTGGCCGAGCACCACCTTATCGCCGGTCTCGATGTCGGTAGCCACGGCCCGGAACGGGATGGGTAGCTTGTCGAAATCGGTATCCGGTTCGAGCGCGAGCGTGAGCACGTTCAGGATGCGGTCTGGGTCGTTGCCGGTGATGAGCCCGCGCGGGAAGAAGAAGCGGCCGTCCGAGTAACCGAACTCCACGCGCAGCAGGTACTTGAGTTGGTCTTCCTTCGCACGGTAGGTAAGGCCACTACGCGGCGGATTGTCGGCCATGTCCGCTTGCACCTCGGGGCGATTGAGCTGGCGCTCGATCTCCTCCGGCGTCATGCCGGCGGCATAGAGTCCGCCTATGGCTGCACCGATGCTGGTGCCCGCGATGCAGTCCACTGGGATACGCAGCTTCTCCAGCGCTTTCAGCACGCCCACGTGCCCGGCGCCACGCGCTCCGCCGCCGCTCAACACCAGGCAGATCCGCGGGCGAGCGGGCGGTGTCCCCGCGTCGGCCGCCAGCGCCTCGCCGCTGGTGAGCATGAGGATGGCGAGCACAAGACCCCAGGCGGCTAGAACCGCACGGGAGCTCGACGATGGGCGCTTCTCAGGAAACCAGGGCGGGAACCAACTGCGGGACACGGCGTCATGCTTTGTGTCGTTATAAGGCGTAAAATTTTACCGGAACGCGGCCATAGGGTGTAGCTGACTTGGCCGTTTCGCACTCCTGCTGGAAACCCGCCCATGCGCTTCCGTCTCAGTTGGCTGTCCGTGATGCTCCTGATGGCCGTGAGCAGGACCGCTGCGGCGGATGCCGCCCTGCTCCTGCGTGTGGACGGCGCGATCGGACCCGCCACCGCCGATTATGTCGTACACGGACTCGACGCCGCCCATGATCAGGGCGCCGCGCTGGTCATCCTGGAGATGGACACACCCGGCGGCCTGGACAGCGCCATGCGCAAGATCGTCCAAGCGGTCCTCGCTTCTCCCGTCCCAGTCGCGACCTACGTAGCGCCCCCGGGTGCGCGGGCGGCGAGCGCGGGCACCTACATCCTCTACGCTAGCCATGTCGCGGCCATGGCTGAGGCCACCAACCTGGGCGCTGCGACGCCGGTGCAGATCAGCGCCGGTGGCGGCTCCGATACCCCCGCCCAGCCTGAGACGGCGGAGGAACGCAAGGTGCTCAACGACGCCCTCGCCTACATCAGCGGCCTCGCACAACGCCACGGCCGTAACGCCGACTGGGCGCAGCAGGCGGTGCGCGACGCTGCGAGCCTAACTGCCGACCAGGCGCTGAAGCTGCATGTCATCGATTACGTGGCGGGCGACGTGGCGGATCTGCTCAAGCAACTCGACGGCCGCAAACTCGTGCTGGACAAGGGCGAGGTGACGCTGCATACCGCCGGCATGAGCGTGAGCGAGTACACCCCGGGGTGGCGGGTGAAGTTCCTGGCGGTGCTCACCGACCCCAGCGTGGCGTACATCCTGTTGCTCATCGGCATCTACGGCCTGGTGTTCGAAGGCTACAATCCCGGTGGTGTGTTCCCGGGGGTCGCCGGCGGCATCGCCCTGTTACTCGCACTGTATGCCTTCCAGGTGTTGCCGGTGAACTTCGCGGGTCTCGCGCTCATCATCCTGGGTGTGCTGTTGTTCGTGATCGAGACCTTCGTCCCGGCCTACGGCACCCTGAGCCTCGGCGGCATCGCCGCATTCATCTTCGGCTCGCTGATCCTCATGGACACCAACGTGCCGGGATTCACCCTGCCCCGCGGCCTCATCGGGGGCTTGGGTACGGCGGCGGCCCTGCTCTTGGCGGGGACCCTGTGGCTCGCGGCCCGGGCCCACCGCAAACCCGCGGCCAGCGGTGCGGAAGAGCTGCTCGGCGCTACCGGCCATGCCCTCACGGAATTCGAAGACGATCGCCAGGGCAAGGTGTGGATACACAGCGAGACCTGGAACGCGGAAAGCGCCTTGCCGCTCGCGGCGGGTACGGCTGTGCGCGTCGTGCGGCGGGAAGGATTGAAGCTTATAGTGGAAGCGGCGGATCAACGAACGGCAAAAGGCAACTGACATGAGCATCGGCATCCTCGTCGTCATCGTCCTGGCGGCAATCGTCCTTCTCAATTCGATCAAGGTCCTCATGGCCTATGAGCGCGGTGTCATCTTCCTGCTGGGGAAATTCGACTCCGTGAAAGGGCCCGGCCTGTTCCTGGTGTGGCCGGTGCTGCAGAAGATGGTCAAGGTGGACCTGCGCACCATCGTCATGGATGTGCCGCCACAGGACGTCATCTCGCGCGACAACGTCTCCGTCAAGGTCAACGCGGTCATCTATTTCCGCATCGTGGACCCGGAGAAATCCATCATCCAGGTGGCGGATGTGTACGAGGCCACGAGCCAGCTCGCCCAGACCACCCTACGCTCGGTGCTGGGACAGCACGAACTGGATGACATGTTAGCCGCTCGCGATAAACTCAACGTCGACATCCAGACCATACTGGACAAGCACACCGACATCTGGGGCGTGAAGGTGCTGAACGTGGAGATCAAGCAGGTGGATCTCGACGAGGGCATGATCCGCGCCATCGCCAAGCAGGCGGAAGCCGAACGTCAACGCCGCGCCAAGGTCATCAACGCCGAAGGCGAATTGCAGGCTTCGCAGAAACTCATGGAGGCGGCACAGACCCTGGTGAAATCGCCCCAAGCCATCCAGCTGCGCTACCTGCAAACCCTGGTGGAGGTGGCCAGCGACAAGACCAACACCATCATCTTCCCCCTGCCCATGGACCTCATCGAGCCCCTGCTGATCAAGCTCAAGAAAGATTGAGCAGGTAGCGATGGTGAAAACGACAAAGGCCGCGTCAGCGGCCTTTGTTTTAGCCGGTAATAAAACCTGCTACTTCGCGGCGTAGGCCAAGCTGAAGGCCCCTGGTCCGACATGTATACCGGCCACTGTGCTCATGACCGCGAGTGGGGTCTCCACCTTGTGGGCATGGGCGAGTTTTACGAACTCGGCGTAGCCCGGGAAGCTCTTGACGTCTTCCGGGTTGCCGGCGTAGCTCATGCAAACAACCTTGGTAAGCAGGCCGCCCTCCACCGCCTCGCCGGCGATCTTGAACAGGCGCTCCACGGCCTTCTCGAAACCGCGCACGGTCTCCACTGCATCGGTCTCACCGCGATAGACCTTCAGGATGGGCTTGATGTCCAGCATGGTCCCCATCTGGTACTTGAACCAGCCGACGCTCTTGTCGCCCTTCTGGTGGGCACGGGAACGCACGTAATAGAGGTCCTGAGGGACGAGATAGGCTTGCACGTCCTGGGAGAAGCTCTCCACGTGCTGGCGCAGACGATCGAAGGCCACCTCGGCCTGACCGCCTTGCAGCAGGCGCAGAGCCTCGTACACGACCACCGCCTGGCCGGTGAACAGCGTCTTGCTGTCCAGCACGCGCAGGGCGAACTGTTCGTCCAGCCCGGCAGCGCGGCGCCTCTCCTTGTAACCGGAGAGGATCATGAATGAAGCTTTGGTGGCGTTCTCGAATACCGGGCTACGGGTGCTGGACACCGTGATCACCAGTACCCGATCGTACTTCAGCACCAACTGGTCCAGGAACCAGTCCTTGATGGCCTTCACCGAGAGCGGCGCCGTGGTGATCTCCAGTTCCTTCTCCGCCACGTAGCGGCGGTAGAACTCCATCGTCTGCTCCGGGTCACGCACGTCCTTGAAGGACATGGTCCCGAACTGCATGTTGATGGCCATGATCTCCAGGCCGTGCTGCTCCATGAAGGAGCGAGGCAGGTCGCACGCGGCGTCGACGACGATACCTATTTTTTGTGGCATTGGCGCGAGCTCCCAAGTCTCTGCCGGCCCATCCCCGCCTGCGTCGGGCGCCCTTTAAGGCAGGAATGGACGATTTAACCTAAACGGCCGTCAAGATAACACAGCCCGGGACGGATTTCCCAGCAATCCAGGGGCTTGCAGCAGGTTCCTGCATGTTTCGCGCTCAAATCCCCAGCTGCTTCGCCTCGTCCCAGTACGTATCCATCTCCTCCAGGTTGGAGTGCTCCGGTGTCCGCCCCTGTTCCCGCAGGCGCGTCTCCACGTGGGCGAAGCGGCGCTCGAACTTGCGGTTGGTGCCGCGCAGAGCCTGCTCGGGATCGAGCTTGAGCTTGCGCGCCAGGTTCGCGAGCGCGAACAGGAGATCACCCAGTTCGTTGCGTACACGCTCGGCTGTGGCACCCATCTCAACCTCTCGCTCCAACTCACCGAGTTCCTCGCGGACCTTGGCGAACACCGGCGGCAAGGCAGGCCAGTCGAAGCCCACGCGCGCCGCCCGTTTCTGCAGTTTTTCGGCGCGTACCAGGGCCGGCAGGTTCATGGGCACGCCTTCGAGGGCACCCCCTTCCGCTTTCGCGGCCCGCTCGTGGGCTTTGCGTGCCTCCCAATCCCGGGATTGCTCCTCAGCGTCACGCAGCTTCGCTGCCGCGAACACATGAGGGTGACGGTTAACGAGCTTCTCGCCCACGCCGGCGGCGACGTCCGCGAATGCGAACAAGCCCCGTTCCTCGGCGAGGCGCGAGTGATACACCACCTGCAGCAGCAGGTCACCCAGCTCGTCCCGCAAGGCGGACAGATCGCCGCGCTCGATGGCGTCCGCCACCTCGTAGGCTTCTTCCAGGGTATAGGGTGCGATCGTCTCGAAGCTCTGCTGCAAGTCCCAGGGACAGCCCCGTTCCGGATCCCGCAGTGCCGCCATGATCTCCAGGAGCCGCTGCATCTCTTTCATGATCGCTCCACCTTGAGACAGTCGAGGAAGGTCACCAGCATGGCGGCGGTGGCGCCCCAGATGACCTGCTCGCCGTATTTGAACAGGTAATAACCGAGCATACGTCCCGCGTACTCCCGCTCCCGCACTTCGCGGTTGCCGGGATCGGCGAGGAATGCCAAGGGTGCTTCGAAGACCTCGGCCACCTCGAGCGGGTCGGGCGTGAGATCGAATCCCGGCGCCACCAGGCCGACGACGGGTGTCACGGCATATCCGCTGACGGTGAGGTACCCCTCCAGGAATCCCAGCACCTCGACCTGTCGCCGCCTAAGCCCGATCTCCTCTTCCGTTTCGCGCAAGGCCGTATCCACCGCGTCACGATCCGACGCTTCCCGACCGCCACCGGGGAAACTCACCTGACCCGCATGGTCATGCAAGCGTTCGGTGCGCCGGGTGAAGAGCAGGGTCGCGCCTTCGGGCCGCGCCACCACGGGCAGCAGCACCGAAGCCGGTTTCCAGGGAGGTGAAGGCAGGAGTTCGGGGGGCAGATCCCCCCGCGCCCGGTGCAGGGAGAAATCATGGGGAGCTTCGGTGGAGGCGAAATGCCGGCGGAGGCTCTCGTGAAATTTTCCGCCTTTAAATTCCATCGTATCAATACGTTACTTTATATTTATGATGTTTATTCTTATTTCTTTATGCCGCCTTGAGTGAGTCCCGCCGGGTCCAGAAGCTCGCGTAGGCGAGCCTCCGGAAGATCGGTCATCTCCTTGGCGACCTCGAGGATCGGACGGCGCTCCTTGTAGGCCCGTTTGGCGATGGCCGCGCCCTTCTCGTAGCCGATCACCATGTTGAGAGCCGTCACCAGGATGGGGTTCTTATCCAGGGCCTCTTTGAGCCGCGCTTCGCTAACCGTGAAGTCCCGGATGGCGCTGTCCGCCAGCACCCGGGCGGCGTTGGCGAGGAGCTCAAGGCTCTGCAGCAGGTTGTAGGCGATCACCGGTAACATGACGTTCAGCTGGAAATTGCCGGATTGGCCCGCCACGGTGATGGTCGTATCGTTGCCGATCACCTGGGCGGCCACCATAGCGGTCGCCTCCGGTATCACCGGATTCACCTTGCCAGGCATGATGCTGGAGCCGGGCTGTAGTGCCGGCAGTTCGATCTCGCCCAGGCCCGCGAGCGGGCCGCTGTTCATCCAGCGCAAGTCGTTGGCGATCTTCATGAGGCTCACCGCCACGGTCTTGAGCTGCCCGGAGAGCTCCACGGCGGTGTCCTGGCAGCTCAGGGACTCGAAGTAGTTCTCGCTGGCCTTGAACGGCACGCCGCTACGCTTGGTGAGCTCGGCCGCCAGGCGGCGCCCGAACTCTGGGTGGGCATTGATACCGGTACCTACCGCTGTGCCGCCTTGGGCGAGTGCGTGTAGGCGTGGAAGCACAGCTTCCACGCGCGCAGCGCCATTCCGCACCTGCGTTGCCCAGCCCGAGAGCTCCTGACCGAGAGTGACGGGCATCGCGTCCATGAGGTGGGTGCGGCCGGTCTTGGTGATCTTCGCCATGGCCTTGGCTTTCGCTTCGATGGTCTCGGCCAGATGCTTCAGTGCCGGCAGCAGCCTCTCCTTCGCTTCGAGGGCGGCGCTCACATGGATGGCTGTGGGGATCACATCATTGCTGCTCTGCCCCATGTTGACGTGGTCGTTAGGATGCACCGGCTCGCCCCTCGCGCTCGCCAGGTGGGCGATCACCTCGTTGGCGTTCATGTTGGTGCTGGTCCCGGAGCCGGTCTGGAACACGTCGATGGGGAAATGCCGGTCGTGACGCCCTTCCGCCACCTCCTGTGCCGCCGTCTCGATGGCATGGGCACGCTTATCGTCCAGTACCCCGAGCCCTTGATTGACGACGGCGGCGGAGGCCTTGATGAGACCCAGGGCGCGGATGAAGGCTCGCGGCATGGCGAGACCGCTGATGGG
>DATIEQ010000285.1:0-19064 GCA_035455665.1 Gammaproteobacteria bacterium
AGCAGAAGGCCCGGGCCGTGGGCTGGTGGCGGAAATGCAGTTCCGGCTGGAGCTCGGCCGGTACCGCGGCGAGCGCCGCCAGGTCCATGGGCGTGTGGGGCGGGCCGAGAGCAGTCTCAAGCCGGCGCCATTCCAGCGCGGCGACGTCCGGTAGATAGGCGAGCGCCGCCGCCGGCGCGAACCCTTGCAGGAAGGCCGGGAACGCCCCGCCGTAATCCTGGATGTTGCCGGAATGAGAAGGGTTCGACTGGATGTATCCCTGGGCGGCGGCGGCGAAGAACTGCTCTCCCACCAGGCGCTCGGTGACCGGGTAGACGGTGCGCAGCGCTGCCGTGAGGCTGCTCAGCATGTTGTTGCGGTAGACCTGTATCCGCCGCGACGGGTCGAGACCGCGGCCGCGCACGTGGCGCGCGGGCACCTGCGCGTCCCTCAGGGCGTGAGCGAACTCGCGCTCCAGTTCAGGCAGCGGCAGCATGGCGCCTCGCGAGCAGGGTATCGGCCTTGGCGGCCTCCTGCAGGAGCACGGACAGGGCCGGGAGCTCGCTGTCCCATTCGATGAGCGTGGGCTTGGGGCCGGTGAGCTCGAGCGCGTAGGCGTAGAGCTCCCACACCGGGTCGGTCACGGGCCGGTCGTGGGTATCGATCAGCAATGCCGTGCCGTCCACGCGCCGCTCGCTGTATCCGGCCAGATGCAACTCGCCCACATCCTGGGCGGGGATGGCCTCGAGATAGCGGCGTGGATCGTAACCGTGGTTCATCGCGCTGACATAGACGTTGTTCACGTCGAGCAGGATGCCGCAGCCGGAGCGGGACGCCGCTTCCCGCAGGAATTCCCATTCGGGGATGGCGGAGTGCTCGAACTCGAGGTAACTGGACACGTTCTCCACGAGGATCTGCCGGCCGAGGTATTCCTGCACTTGGGCGATACGCGCGACCACGTGGGCGAGCGCCTCCTCGGTATAGGGCAGCGGCAGGAGATCATGCAGATAGGCACCGCCCACGGACGCCCAGCACAGGTGCTCGGAGACGAGCGCCGGCGTGAAGCGCTCCACGGTGCGCTTCAACTTCGAGAGATGCGCCTCGTTGAGCGGGTCGATGGAACCGAGGGAGAGCCCCACGCCGTGGAGGCTCAGGGGATAGTCGCGGCGCACCTGCTCGAGCTCTGCGATCGCGCGGCCGCCGTCGGCGAAGTAGTTCTCGCTATGGACTTCGAGCCACGCGGCGCGTGGCCGCGTGGCGAGGAGTTCCTCGCAATGGGGCGCCCGGAGCCCGATCCCCGCTCGCGCGGGGATCGGGCCCGGACCGGATACCGGAGTATCCATGGAAGAGCCCCCTCGGGGCGTCAGCTCTTCTTCGCAGGCGCGGTCGTGGTGCCGCCGGCGATCTTCTGACACAGGCCCTTCGGCAGGAGCACGAAGGCGTCCGCCTGGCGGTCCTTCTCCGAGGAGCCGGCGCAGGAATTGCTGGCAGTCTGGCAATCGTTCTGGTGCGCCGCCGCGACGCCGTAACACTTCTCCATGGCCGTCTTGTCCGCTGCAAAAGCGGACGTAGCGGCGAGCGCCACCACACCGGCCACGGCCGCGCGGACCATGAGCTTCACGTCTTTATCCATGAGCCTATCCTCCACTTATGGGTTGAAATACCGCGGGATGCGCTGATCAGGTTAACCGAAACCACGGCCGCCGGAAGCGGCCTTGGAGCCCATCCCGATGCATCCAAGACCCCCGCGCCTGCAAAAATGTTACGCCGCCGGGCCTTTTTGGGCGGACTCCCCTGGTAAACCCCCGCAAACCCCGTATAATGCGCCCCGAGTTTGACGCGACGCGATCCGGTCTCAAGTCCCGCAAACCTGTCGCGGCATACCGTCCAACGTATCCCCCGATCCTCTAGCAACCCATTCATCAGCCTGGACCGGCACGGCGCTCAATGCGCCCAGCAGGCCGTCCAGGAGTCATAAAGTGTCATTCTCATCCCTCGGCCTCTCGGCCGAATTGCTGCGTGCTGTTTCCGAACAGGGCTACACCGAGCCCACCCCCGTGCAGGCCCGCGCCATCCCCGTGATCCTCACGGGCCGCGACCTGCAAGCCGCCGCCCAGACGGGCACCGGCAAGACGGCAGGTTTCACCCTGCCCCTGCTGCAGCGGCTGCAGGCGACCCCTGCCGCCTCCGCCGCGCGCCGTCCGGTGCGTGTGCTGATCCTCACCCCCACCCGCGAACTCGCCGCCCAGGTGGGTGAGAGCGTCGCCACCTACGGCAAGTACCTGCGCTTCCACAGCGCCATCATCTTCGGCGGTGTGAACATCAACCCGCAAAAGGACAAGCTGCGCCGCGGCGTGGACATCGTCATCGCCACCCCGGGCCGCCTCTTGGACCACGTCGAGCAGCGGACCATCGACCTGTCGCAGGTCGAGATCCTGGTGCTGGACGAGGCCGACCGCATGCTGGACATGGGCTTCATCCGCGACATCCGCCGCATCCTGTCGCTGCTGCCGGGGCGCCGCCAGAACCTCATGTTCTCGGCCACCTTCTCCGACGACATCCGCAAACTCGCCGCCGGCATCCTGCGTGAGCCCGAGACCATCGACGTGGCGCCGCGCAACTCCACCGCCGAGCGCATCAGCCAGCGGGTCTACTCGGTGGACCAGCACCGCAAGCGCGCGTTGCTGTCGCAACTCATCAAGGAAGGCGACTGGAAGCAGGTGCTGGTGTTCACCCGCACCAAGCACGGCGCCAACCGTCTGTGCGAGCAGCTAGGCAAGGACGGCATCCAATCCGCCGCCATCCACGGCAACAAGAGCCAGGGTGCCCGCACCAAGGCCCTCGCGGACTTCAAGGTGAACCGCGTGCGGGTGCTGGTGGCGACCGACATTGCCGCCCGCGGCCTGGACATCGACCAGTTGCCCCACGTGGTGAACTACGAATTGCCGAACGTGCCGGAGGACTACGTGCACCGCATCGGCCGCACCGGGCGCGCCGGCAGCTCGGGCGAGGCGGTATCGCTGGTCTCGGCCGGCGAGCGCAGCCTGCTGCGGGACATCGAACGCCTGCTACGGCAGGAACTGCCGAAGACCGTGCTGCCTGGTTTCGAGCCGGGCTCCGGCCCCGCGCCGGAGGCGGAGCCCCGCCCTGCGCGCAACCATGCGCCGCGCCGCGGCCATGGCGGCCAGCAACGGCACAGCCACGATCGTCCGGGCTCGCACCATCATGGGCGCGGCAACGGCCAGCGCCGCAGTAGCGGCCGCTAGTCGATCAGCCTGAGGCGAGGCGCTGCTCGAGGCGCGCGCGGACGGCTGGCCATTCGTCGTCCAAGATACTGAAGTACACGGTGTCGCGCATGCGACCCGTGTCGGTCAGTGTGTGGCGGCGCAAGATGCCTTCCTGCTTCGCGCCGATGCGCAAGATGGCGTTGCGGGAGCGCTCGTTCAGGGCATCGGTCTTGAGCTCCACCCGCTTGCAGCCGAGCGTCTCGAAGGCGTGGCGCAACATCAGGTACTTGGCTTCGGTGTTCACCGAGCTACGCTGCCAGGAGCGCCCGATCCAGGTCCAGCCGATCTCCACCCGGTGGTTCTCCAGGCTGACATTGCCATAGCGGGTCGAGCCGATCACCTGACCGCTCGATTTCAATAGCGTCGCGAAGGGCAATGACACTCCGCGGCGCTGCTCATCCAGCGCCGTCTCCACGTAGCGGCGCATATCCTCCTCGTTCCGCACCTGGTTCGGGATCCAACGCCACAGATCCGGGTCCAGGCCCACCGCACATAAGCCGTCCAGGTGTGCGCTGGATAGAGGCTCGAGCCGCACATGGGCGCCTTCGAGGATGCAGGGAACGATCCCGGGTGCGGCCATGGGCATCCTCAGGTAGGGGTACGGCGGCGCAAGAACACTCGCAGGGAGTACACGCAGAGCATGCCGACCCCTACCCCGATGGTGGACTCGGAGAAGCGCAGGAAGGCGTTCAGGAACGGCGGGACCTCGGGCGCCTGGACGTTGATGGCGGCGATGATGACCACGGTGGCCGCCGCGAGCCGGGCGTACTCGAATATGTCCAGCAGGAAGCAGATAGAGAGCGTCAACCCGGCGCACACCGCCGTCCCGAGCAGACTGTAGCCGAAGAGCGTGAGATAGAGCCCACAGATCGAGGCACCGATGAAGGTCCCGATGGTGCGCAGCAACGAGGATCGGACGGTCTCGCGGATGGTGCTCTGCAACACCACCAGGCCTGAGATGGCGGCCCAGACACCGCCGACCTGCGCCGACGCGCCGTGGAAGATGGCGGTGAAACGCGCTCCCAGGAGATACGCGAGCAGCGTGATGAGCACGCCTTCCAGCGCGATGATGAGCGCCATGCGCCGCGGCTTACGCAAGATGTCGGACAGGCGCCAGCTCATGGGCGCTAGAACAGGGCTCCGGGCATCACGCTCTTCGACAGGAACTCCGCGAGCTCCTTCTGGCTGCTGATGCAGATGCCGACCTCCTTCAAGAGTCCGCTCTGCAGCCGGTAGACCCAGCCGTGGACGGTGAGCGGCTGGCCGCGCGTCCAGGCGTCCAGCACGATGGTGGTGCGGCACACGTGCAGCACTTGCTCGATGACGTTGAGCTCGCACAGCCGGTCCACGCGGGTCTCGTCGTTGGGCCGCGCGGCGAGGTCGGCCGAGTACTTCTCCGCCACGTCCTTCACGTGCCTGAGCCAGTTGTCGATGAGGCCCAGGGAAGCGTCGCGCCAGGCTGCCTGCACGCCGCCGCAGCCGTAGTGGCCGCAGACGATGACGTGCTCCACCTTGAGCACGTCCACCGCGTACTGCAGCACCGACAGGCAGTTGAGGTCGGTATGCACAACCACGTTCGCCACGTTGCGATGAACGAAAATCTCGCCGGGCATGAGGCCCACGATCTCGTTGGCGGGCACGCGGCTGTCCGCGCAGCCGATCCACATGTAGCGGGGGGACTGCTGTTCCGCGAGCTGCTTGAAGAAACCCGGCTCGCGGCGGGTGATGCCTTCCGCCCAGGCACGGTTGTTGGTGAAGAGTTGTGGCAGCTTTTTCATCCAATGCACCCCTGTCGGACTGCCGCCATGGGCAGCTTATTGAGACCGGCTAGCGCCGGTGGTCTCGCCGGTGTCGGTATACCTGAGCGAAGCGATGAACGACGCGGCGCGGGCGTTACCCGCCAACACCGCCGCGATGGGATCGTCCGTCGCAACGGCGCCATCGACCTTCGGAGTCGCCGCGCAGACCTTGCAGTCGTGGGGCCATTCCGTCCAGAGTACCGCCACCTTGCCCGCTTTCACGGTGATGTAGAGGACGATATAGGCGGTGTAGTCCTCCCCCATGTCCAGCATCCCGTAGGGTGCCATGGCCTGGGTGCTGGAGGCGGTCTCGGTATAGAAACGGATGATGCCGTGGCTGCTACCGGTTTGCCAAGCCTCTTCCTTCACGAGTTGCATGGGTTCGAGCCTGATGTCGGTCACCTGCTTGCCGAAGAAGCGCACGGCCGCGTCCAGCATCTGGTCGAGGTCGCCCTCGGTATGGTGGCCGGCGATCAAGTCCTCGACATAGGCCACGTAATTTTCGCCCGGGTTGCTGAGAAGAGTGAAGTTCACGAAGGATACGTTTTCGGGATACTCCTCACGGATCTTGAGGTAGGGAAACTGGGGTTCATCCTCATGAAACGGTGTCCCGACCTGGAACCAGCCTCGTTTGTCGTGGTAGGTGCCCTGCTCGATCCGCCCCCGGAGCGCTCCAGTCTCCACGTAGGGCGCAGGTTTGGGCGCCGCCCCCCCGCAGCCCACTACCAGGGCCGCAAAAGAGACAGGCAGGATGAGCGCCAATCGCATCGCACCGCGTCCTTCAGGCCGAAGCCGCGGGGGCGCATTTCGGGTTATGCACCCGCTTCGATGAGGCGGGGTATTTCCCGAGCAGCCGCTCCGGCCGCACGGGCCGCGGCTTGAGATCGCCGCCGCAGTTCGGACAGACGCCCTTGAGGCGTGTGCCGGCGCAATCAGCGCAGTAAGTGCATTCGAAGGTGCAGATCATAGCGGCGGTCGAATCCGGCGGCAGATCACGGTCGCAACACTCGCAGTTGGGTCGCATCTCGAGCATGGCATCCTCCTTACAGTATCAGTATCCCGGTGGAGCCGCGGCGCTGGGTAATAGCGCTGAGACCGGCGGCGGGGTCAGGTCTACGCCGAAAAGACGGTTCAGGCACCGCAGGTTCTGGGTAGGGTACTCGATAAAGATATTCTGCGACGGGTCGTAGGCCCAGGCCGCCACGATATCCGTGAACCACTCCTGGGTGTGATCGTACTGCACCACCGCGGTGACCCGCGAGATGGGACGGCCGTTCTCCCGGCAACTGCCGAGAGCGATCATCTGTCCGCGCTTAAGCAGCGGGATGTCCGCTATCGCCTGCACCTGGAAACTCTGGGTCAGCAGACCCGGCGTGACGTTACGATCGGCGCTCAGCAGGAAATGGTCTCCAAACCACACGAGTGCCAAACCCCAATCGGCATTCGGATGATCCTCATCCAGCTGCATGGGCGTCTGGTCCAGCAGCTGCTTGCCAGTGAAGACGAGCACCGGGTTCTGCCCGATATAGCCTTTCTCGCCCTGCGGGATCAGGGACGTGCAGGAGACGAGCAATGCCGCCGCGCCAGCGGTGCAAAGCAGTAGGAGCCCCATCGAAGGCTTGTTGACGAAATGGATTCCGCAATCGCTTGACATACGATGCGCAGTGTATAGGATAGCGGCGTGTTTTTTGAGGTGCCCCCATGCATTTCATTATTCGCCGTCAGCAGCAACAGCCTCTCCGACAACCCCAGTTCGGCTGAGCACGCTTGCGCACACGTATATCGTGAAAACCCGCCGAACTAAGGCGGGTTTTTTTATTGACGAATAGCGGGAGATTGGAAGATGACTATCGAACTGTTTGCACGAGGCTTGGTGATCGGCTTTGCCATCGCCGCGCCGGTGGGGCCCATCGGCATGCTGGTCATCCGCCGCACTCTGGCGGAAGGGCGCCTGCTCGGCTTGCTGACGGGCCTGGGCGCCGCGGTGGCGGACGCCCTCTACGGCTGCGTAGGCGCCTTCGGTCTCACCTTCATCACGAGCTTCCTGGTGGGTTACTCCCTCTGGACCAAGCTCATCGGCGGTGCGTTCCTCTGCTATCTCGGCATCAGCACCTTCCGGGCTGAGCCGAAAGAAACCGAAGGGAACACTTCTAAAGTCCGCTATGCCACCGCTTTCGCTTCGACCATGGTGCTGACCCTGGCGAATCCCGCCACCATCCTCTCCTTCATGGCGGTGTTCGCGGGATTAGGTCTAGGGATGAAGGGTGGAGATTACGCCGCGGCTTGCGTTGTGGTGGCGGGTGTATTTACCGGTTCAGCCATTTGGTGGTTGATGCTCTCGGGAGGTGTCTCTGTGGTAAGACACAAGCTGAAGCCTAGCGCCATGAAATGGATCAACTACGGTTCAGGGATTTTATTGTCTATATTCGGAATTATTGCAGTTCTAAATGCATTGCTCTAAACATTCTATGTACTTGAGAATATTAAATTTACGGCAGCAGATACGAAAATACATTCTGTTTCCATTCATTTTTCAACGTACGTTGGGTCAAATACTTTGCAACTCTTGCAACACGTGCTCCTTGTGACTCCCGCTTTAAACCGGCTTTCTCTTGTATCTCTCTAAGGCCTTTAGGTTCGCCTAAAAGCCAATTCACTGCGACTGTACCATCTTCCAAATCATTAGTATTGATATCATCCTGCAGTCTATCTTTTAATGCTGAATCAACAAGAAACAATGGCCCTTTAGGCTTTCTCTTCGATAAACCAACCGCCCTCAATAGCCCTTGGCCAAGAATCGGGGTAGTCATAAGCAGTCCCGCTCCTAATGCAACGCGAGTTCTATCACTTAGATCGCGAATTTCCTTTGGATAGCAACCAGCGATATCAGCAATGTTACCCTCAACAAGAGTCGCACGAGCCAGTCGATCTGAACTAAGAATATTACGAAGTATCGCAATAACAATTAACACTGCTCTAGATAAATCAGGTTCATGGAAGTCACTGGTGACTAAGAAAGCATCGCCAAATTGATAACAAAATAACCTTTCTACCTCATTCGGATAGACTTTCATCCCAATACGGCAAATTGCATCCATCTGCGCGTTGATACCACGGAACCCCTCCATAGTTTCATCCCAATGAGAAGCAAAACCCTCCTCATCGATATATGCAGCCCAGGATTCATCCATCTGAAAGCTAATGTCCCTTTTTCGGCGAATATAAATCCGCTATTGTCCCCTCGAATACCTCCGCCGCCAGCATCACGCTCTCGTCCAAGGTGAGATGCAGGAGGCAGTCACTTACCTTCGTATTTAAAAGAGACCTTCACCTTCGCCCGGTAACTTTCGACCTTGCCGTCCTTGAGCTGCATGTCGAGTTGCGAGATCTCCGCGACGCGGAGGTCGCGCAGCGACTTCGCCGCCCGCTTGATCGCCGCCTCGGCGGCTTTCTCCCAGGACTCGGTGCTGGTACCGATCAATTCGATGACTTTGTAGACGCTCTCGGCCATGTGAGTCTCCTCGTGTGATGTTGTGCCAGTATTGCATATGATTTCGGTCGAAACCCTCAGTGGGTTTTCTTGGGCGCATACAAATCCGTGATCGTCCCCTCGAACACCTCCGCCGCCAGCATCACCGACTCGTTGAGCGTCGGATGCGGGTGGATGGTGAGGCCGATGTCCTCGGCGTTGGCGCCCATCTCTATGGCGAGCGCGAACTCGCCGGTGAGTTCGCCCGCGTTCACGCCCGTGGCGGCGGCGCCGATGAGCCGGCCCGTGGCCTCCTCGAACAAGAGCTTGGTCATGCCGTCAGTGCGGTCGATGGAACGCGCGCGGCCGGAGGCGGCCCAGGGGAATACGCCCTTGCCGTAGGCGATGCCCTGGGCCTTCGCTTCGAGCTCGGTCAAACCCACCCAGGCCACTTCTGGATCGGTATAGGCAACTGACGGTATGACCCGCGCGTCGAAGAAACGCTTGTGGCCCGCTGCCACTTCCGCGGCCACGTGGGCTTCGTGGCTCGCCTTGTGGGCCAGCATCGGGTTGCCGATGACGTCGCCAATGGCATAGACATTCGGTGCGCTCGTCCGCATCTGCCGGTCCACGGGGATGAAGCCCTGCTCGTCCACGGTCACGCCCGCCTTCTGGGCATCCAGTAGCTTGCCGTTGGGCCGCCGGCCCACCGCCACCAGCACGCGGCCATAGGTCTGGGGTTCCGGCGCGCCCGGTCCCTCGAAGGTAGCCTTGATGCCTTGCTTCGTCGCTTCGAGTTTCGCGACCTTCACCCCCAAGAGGATCTGCTCGTAGCGCTTCTTGATGCGCTGCTCGAGCGGGCGCACCACATCCCGGTCCGCGCCGGGGATCAGGGTCTCCGTGAGTTCCACCACCGTGACCTTCACGCCCAGAGCGTCGTACACACAGGCCATCTCCAGGCCGATGATGCCGCCGCCCACCACCAAGAGGCGCTCCGGCAGGTCCTTGAGTTCCAGCGCTCCGGTGGAGTCCATGATGCGCGGATCATCCGGCAGGCCCGGGATGCGGGTCACGGAGCTGCCGGTGGCGATGATGCACTGCTCGAATTTAATGATTTTCTGCGTGCCGCCCTGCTCCGCCGCGAGATGGTGGGGCCCGAGGAATTTGCCGGTGCCGGTCACCACCTGTACCTTGCGCTGCTTGGCCAGCATGGCGAGGCCGTCGGTGGACTTCTTGACCACCTTCTCCTTGAAGCCGCGCAGCTTGTCGAGATCGATCTTGGGTTC
This sequence comes from Gammaproteobacteria bacterium, assembly GCA_035455665.1. GTDB lineage: Bacteria > Pseudomonadota > Gammaproteobacteria > Natronospirales > REEB76 > DASUBN01. The sequence goes on from DATIEQ010000285.1 coordinate 9,821, forward strand.
GCCGAACACCACGCCGTTCTCGGCCATGGCTTCCGCATCCTCGATGACCTTGGCGGCATGCAACAGCGCCTTGGAGGGGATGCACCCCACGTTGGTGCAGACGCCGCCCAGCGCCGCATAGCGTTCCACCAACACGGTGTCGAGACCCAGGTCGGAGGCGCGGTAAGCCGCGCTGTAGCCGCCGGGACCGGAGCCGATGACCACCAACTGGCATTCGATGTCGTGCTTGCCGGAGTACTCAGGGACATCTGCAGCGGGCTTCGGCGGCTCGGCCTTGGGGGCTTGAGCCATCGGTGCAGGCGCGGGCTTCGGAGCTTCCTGCTTCGGTGCTGCCGTAGCTGCAGATTCATCGACCTCCAAGGTCATGATCAGGGACCCTTCCGAGACCTTATCACCCTTCTTGAGTTTCATCGCGACGACCTTGCCGGCATAAGGCGAAGGCACGTCCATGGCGGCCTTGTCGGTCTCGAGGGTCACGAGCCCCTGCTCCTTCGCGACCATGTCGCCGGACTTGACCATCACGTCGATCACATCGACGTCCTTGAAGTTGCCGATGTCCGGGACTTTGACTTCGATCACTTGAGCCATGGTTATTCTCGATTGGAGATGGGATTCAATCCCACCGGTTCGCGTTCTTGGGGAAATCGGGGCGCTGGACCCTGACGACACAGAACTTCTGGCCGGTGGGAGCCTGCATCACCACCCAGCGGGGCAGCTCCTCGACGAGCTTGGCGCCCAGCTTCTCGAGGCGTCTGACTTCGGCAGGGATGTCGTCGGTCTCTATGTCGATGTGGGCGCGGCTCTCATGGCCCACTTTCTGTATCTCCACGATGAGCTCGCCGGGCGGGGTCGCGAGCATGCGGTAATTGCCGCGGCTGCCGGGATGTTTCATATCGACGGGGCGTCCGAGGGCTTCGCCCCAGAAACGAGCAGCGGCGTCAACGTCCTCGACTTTGCAATCTATGAGTACGGCGCAGAGACGTGAGTGATGCACGGTCGTCCCCCTTCCGTTTAGAGCACGAGTCCCCGGGCTTCGGACAGTATCTTAGACAGGAAGGTGGTGAAACGTGCCGCGGCCGCGCCGTCGATGACCCGGTGGTCGTAGGAGAGCGACAGGGGCAACATCAAGCGCGGCTGGAAGGCCTTGCCGTCCCACACCGGCTTCATGGAGGACTTGGAAACCCCCAGGATCGCCACCTCCGGCGCGTTCACGATGGGCGTGAAGGCGGTGCCGCCGATGCCGCCCAGGCTCGAGATGCTGAAGCAGCCGCCCTGCATCTCGTCGGCCTTGAGCTTGCCATCGCGGGCCTTGGCGGCGAGCTCGCCCAGTTCTTTCGCGATCTCGAACACGTTCTTCCGGTCCGCATCCTTGATCACCGGCACCACCAGGCCGTTGGGCGTGTCCGCCGCGAAGCCCACGTGGAAATACTTCTTGTAGACCTGGTTCTGGCCGGAGGGGTCCAGGGAGGAATTGAAGTCCGGATATTCCTTGAGCGCGACGACGCTGGCCTTCACCAGGAAAGCGAGCGGAGTGAGCTTGGCGCCGATCTTCTCGGCATCCGATTTCAGTTCCTGGCGCAGCTTCTCGAGGTCGGTGATGTCCGCTTCGTCGTGCTGGGTGACGTGGGGCACGTTGACCCAGGCGGCTTGCAGGCGCGGGCCCGAGATGCGCTTGATGCGCGAGAGCGGCTTCACCTCGATCTGGCCGAAGCGGGCGAAATCCACCTCCGGCACCTTGGGCAGTCCGCCGGCGGCCGCCCCGCCCTGCATGACGGCTTTAACGAAAGCCTTCACGTCCTCGGGGGTGATGCGTCCCTTGCGGCCGCTGCCGGAGACGCGCGAGAGGTCCACGCCCAACTCGCGGGCGAACTTGCGCACCGAGGGCCCGGCATGAGACTTGCCGAAACCGGCTTCGTTGATCGGCGGGAGCGATGCAGGTTGTGCCGCGGCCGGTGATGCGATGACCGGCGCGGGTCTTGGTGCCGCAGGCGCCGGAGCCGGCGTCGAGGGTTTTGCCGCAACCGCGGGCTTCGCAGCCGCGCTCTCCTCGCTGGCATCCATGACGAGGACCAGCGAACCTTCCGAGACCTTGTCGCCTTTCTTCACCTTCAGGGACTTGACGGTGCCGGCGTAGGGCGCGGGCACGTCCATGGCAGCCTTGTCGGTCTCGAGCGTGATGAGCCCCTGCTCCTTGACGACTTGGTCGCCGGGCTTGACCATGACCTCGATGACTTCCACGTCCTTGAAGTTGCCGATGTCCGGGACTTTGACTTCTTTTTCTGCCACGGTTTCGCTCCTTAAACCGTGACCGGATTCGGCTTGTCGGGATCGATCTTGTACTTCTTGATCGCCTCGGTGACCCGCTTCGCATCCAGCTGGCCCTCGTCCACCAGGGACTTCAAGGCCGCCACCACCACGTAGCGGCGGTCCACCTCGAAGAAGTGGCGCAAGCCCGCGCGGGTGTCGCTGCGGCCGAAGCCGTCGGTGCCGAGCACCGTGTAGCGGCGCGGCACGAACTCACGGATCTGGTCGGCGAAGAGCTTCATGTAGTCGGTGGCCGCCACCACCGGACCCGCGTGCTTCTCCAGGGCCTGGGTGACGTAAGGCACCCGCGGCTTCTTGTCGGCATGGAACAGGTTCCAGCGGGCGCAATCGAGGCCGTCGCGGCGCAGTTCCGTGAAACTCGTGGCACTCCACACGTCCGCCGCCACGCCCCACTCCTTCTCCAGCATCTCCGCCGCGGCCTCCACTTCCCGCAGGATGGTGCCTGATCCTAAGAGCTGCACCCTGAGCTTCTGCTTGCCGCCTTCCTTCAGGAGATACAGGCCCTTGAGGATGCCCGGCTCTGCGCCCTTCGGCATCGGGGGCTGCACGTAGTTCTCGTTCATGGCGGTGATGTAATAGAAGACGTGCTCCTGCTCCTGGAACATGCGGCGCATGCCGTCCTGCACGATCACCGCCACCTCGTACATATAGGTGGGGTCGTAGGAGACGCAGTTCGGGATGGTGGAGGATAGAATGTGGCTGTGGCCGTCTTCGTGCTGCAGGCCCTCGCCCTCGAGGGTGGTACGCCCGGCGGTGCCGCCGATGAGGAATCCCCGTGCCTGCATGTCGCCCGCCGCCCAGGCGAGGTCGCCGATACGCTGGAAGCCGAACATGGAGTAATAGATGTAGAACGGCACCATCTGCACGCCGTGGGTGCTGTAGGCGGTACCCGCTGCCATCCACGAGGCCATGGAGCCCGCTTCGGTGATGCCCTCCTCGAGTATCTGGCCCGACTTGTCCTCCTTGTAGAACATGAGCTGGTCCGCGTCCGCCGGCTCGTAGAGCTGGCCCACCGAGGAATAGATGCCGATCTGGCGGAACAAGCCCTCCATGCCGAAGGTGCGCGCCTCGTCCGGCACGATGGGCACCACGTGCTTGCCCAGGCCCTTGTCCTTGACGAGCGCGGTGATGATGCGCACCAGCGCCATGGTGGTGGAGATCTCCCGGTCCGTGCCCTCCAGGAAGCTCTTGAAGAAATCCAGGCCCGGCACCGGTAGCGGCGCCGTCTTGTGTTGCCGTTGCGGCAGGTAGCCCCCGAGCTTCTCGCGGTGCGCCTTGAGGTACTTGACCTCCTCGCTGTCGGCAGCGGGCCGCCGGAACGGCACCTTGCCGATCTCCTCGTTGCTGACCTGGATGTTGAAGCGGTCGCGGAACTCCTTGAGCGCATCCTCGTCCAGCTTCTTCTGCTGGTGGGCGCCCATCTGCCCCTGACCGGCCTTGCCCATGCCGAAGCCCTTGACGGTCTTGGCGAGGATCACCGTGGGCTGGCCCCTGTGCTCCACCGCGGCCTTGTAGGCGGCGTGGACCTTGCGCGCGTCATGGCCGCCGCGGTTCAGGTTCCAGATCTCCTCGTCGCTCATGTTGGCGACCATCTCCAGGAGCTCCGGGTACTTGCCGAAGAACTTCTCGCGTACGAACTTGCCGTCCTTGGACTTGAAGTTCTGGTACTCCCCGTCCACGCACTCCATCATGAGGCGCTTCAAGGTGTCGTTCTTGTCCTGAGCCAAGAGCGGGTCCCAGCGCGAGCCCCACAACACCTTGATGACGTTCCAGCCGCTGCCGCGGAAGTTCGCCTCCAGCTCCTGGATGATCTTGCCGTTGCCGCGCACCGGGCCGTCCAGGCGCTGCAGGTTGCAGTTCACCACGAAGATGAGGTTGTCGAGTTTCTCGCGGGAGGCGAGCGAGATGGCGCCCAGGGATTCCGGCTCGTCCATCTCGCCGTCGCCCAGGAAGGCCCAGACCTTGCGGTCGCTCTCCGGGATGAAGCCGCGGTGTTCCATGTAGCGCATGAAGCGCGCCTGGTAGATGGCCTGCAGGGGCCCGAGCCCCATCGATACCGTGGGGAATTGCCAGTAGTCGGGCATCAACCAGGGATGCGGGTAGGAGGTCAGGCCGTCCCGCTCCACCTCGCGGCGGAAGTTCAGGAGCTGCTGTTCGGTGAAGCGCCCTTCCAGGAAGGAGCGGGCGTAGATGCCGGGGGAGGAATGGCCCTGCACGTAGATCAGGTCGCCGCCCTTGTCCTGCGTGGGCGCGCGCCAGAAATGGTTGAAGCCTACTTCATAGAGGGTGCCGGAGGATGCGTAAGTGGCGATGTGGCCGCCGATGCCGCTGTTCTCCTTGTTCGCATGCACCACCATGGCCATGGCGTTCCAACGGAGATACGCCTCGATGCGCTTCTCCAGGGCGCGGTCGCCGGGGTAGGCCGGCTCCTGGGCCGTGGGGATGGTGTTCACATAGGCGGTGTTCGGGCTGTACGGCAGATAAGCGCCGGAGCGGCGCGCTTTATCTATCAGCTGTTCGATCAAGTAGTGGGCGCGCTCGGCGCCCTCCGCTTCCAGCACCGAGGCCAGTGCGTCGAGCCATTCGTGGGTCTCGACCGGATCGACGTCCTCGACATTCGTCACATCGTTCGCCATGGACTAGCCTTGTGGTTCGTCTGTTGACACGTCACGGGAGCCGGCAGAATAAAAACCCCGCCGGCGCGGGGCGAAGCTGCGCTTTTTGCCGTCCCGCCGCTCGCTCTCACCTTCCGGCGGGAGAGGAAGCCCTATATGATGACGGTCCGGTTTCTGTGATCCCGGGCACCCGATGACATCCAAGATTCCGCATCCGCAGAAGATCGAGATCAAACAGCCTCTCACGGCGGCGGACACGGCCCGGGTCGATGCCCTGGATGCGGTCATTATACTGCTGCCCGAATCCGCGCTCCAAAAGCGCTGGCCGGAATTTGCCCACTCCGAAAGGCTGCGCAAACGCGTCCCGGAAGGCAAGAAATCGCTGTCACCCCTGCGCGTGGACCTACCGAACACCCGTGGTACCGTGGCGGTCCTGGCGAGCTACAAGCCCGGCGCTTCCGTCTTCGACTCCCTGACCCTGGCTCGTAAGTGCGTGGCCAAGGCGCGCGAAGCGGGAGCCTCGCATCTGGGCGTGCTGCTGCCGGGTGCCGACGAAGCCACGCGCGCTACATTGCTGGATGCACTGGTCTCGGCCGCAGCCGCCTCCAACTTCGATGCCCCCCAGTTCAAGGCCGAGCGGGACGAAGCCAAACACATCGCGAGCCTCACCCTGTTCGATGGGAAGCAGCGCCTGGATTTCGGCCGGCGCCTCGCCGAGGCGGAGGGCAACGCACTCGCCCGCTGGCTCACGCTGCTGCCCGCCAATCACCTCACACCCACGGAGTACCGTGAATACGTGAAGGATCTGGCCAAGCGGGAAAACTGGAAGTTCGAGTTCCTGGACGAGAAGCAACTTAAAGAGATCGGGGCAGGGGCCTTTCTGGCTGTTGCTCGCGGCAGCGATATCCACGATGCCGGTATCGCACACATAAGTTATAGACCCCCAAAATTACGCAGAGGCGCCAGAGCCGTGACTTTGGTCGGCAAGGGCATCTGCTACGACACCGGTGGCGTGAATCTCAAGACCGCCAAGTCCATGTTCGGCATGCACGGCGACATGCAGGGTTCAGCAGTGGCTCTAGGTACGCTCCTAGCACTCGCCCGCCTCAAAGTGCCCTTCCGGGTGGATGCTTGGCTCGCGATAGCACGGAACCAGATCGGCCCGAAAGCCTATACCCAAAACGAGGTTGTCCAATCCTTCCTTCCACATGTCAGCATAGAAGTCGTACATACAGATGCGGAAGGACGCATGGTGCTCGCGGACACGCTCGCTCTGTCCATGAGCAGTGACCCCGAGATAGTTGTGGATTACGCCACACTCACCGGCAGCTGCATCACCGCTCTCGGGACCCGTTATAGCGGGGCTTTCACCCGGGATGCTGCGCTCGCCAAGGCCGTGATCGCCGCCGGCGCCGGGAGCGGCGAGCGGGTCTGGCCCATGCCGGTGGACGCTGATTACGACGAGGACATCGAGAGCAGCGTCGCCGACGTGAAGCAGTGCATTATCGAGAGCCAGGCGGACCACATCCTGGCAGCGCGCTTCCTCTCTCGTTTCGTTCCACCTGCCTGCCCATGGATTCACGTGGACCTCTCGGCCGCGGAGCACAAGGGCGGGCTCGCCCACGTGCCCACGGACGTGACGGGCTTCGGTGTACGCTTCAGCCTCAACCTCTTGCTGGACCAGGGTCTGGCGCCCACATGAGCCAAAAACTCACCCTCACCCGTCCCGACGACTGGCACCTGCATCTCCGCGACGGGGACCTCTTGCGGGACGTGCTGCCCCACACGGTGGCGCGTTTCGCCCGCGCCATCGTGATGCCGAACCTCAAACCCGCCGTCGCCTCCGTGAAGCTGGCGCTGGAATACCGGGAACGCATCCTGGCGGCCGTACCGCGCGGCACGGACTTCACCCCGCTCATGACGCTCTACCTCACGGAGAGCACTACCCCGGAGGAGATCCACCGGGCGAAGGCCAGCGGCCACATCCATGGGGTGAAGCTCTACCCCGCCGGCGCCACCACCCATTCCGACGCGGGCGTGCGCGACCTGCGCCGCTGCGATGCAGTGCTCGAGACCATGGCGGACCTGGGCTTGCCGCTGCTCGTCCATGGTGAGGTGACGGATCCGGCGGTGGACGTATTCGACCGGGAGAACGTGTTCATCGAGCGGGTGCTGGCACCCCTCACCCAACGTCTGCCCAACCTGAAGGTCGTCTTCGAACACATCACCACGGCCGCCGCCACGCAGTTCGTGCGGGCCGCCTCCCGTCAAGTAGCCGCCACCCTCACGCCCCAGCACCTGCTCTACAACCGCAACGCGCTGTTCAAGGGCGGCCTGCGCCCCCATCACTACTGCCTGCCGGTGTTGAAACGGGAGCGGGACCGGGAGGCCCTGCTGGATGCGGCGGTGAGCGGCAACCCCAAGTTCTTCCTCGGCACCGACAGCGCGCCGCACGAACGCCGGCTCAAGGAGCACGCGTGCGGCTGCGCCGGCATCTACAGCGCCCATGCAGCACTCGAGTTGTACGCCGAAGCATTCGAACAGACGCATGCCCTGGACAAGCTCGAGGGCTTCGCCAGTTTCCATGGCGCCGATTTCTACGGCCTGCCGCGCAACACCGGCAAGCTCACCCTGGTGAAGAAACCCTGGAGCGTGCCGCAGCACTATCCGTTCGGCGACGGCACGCTGGTGCCGATGAACGCCGGGGAAGACCTCGCTTGGAGCATCGGCTGACTGTATCTTCCGTCGAACGCATCCTATATTCTGCGGGCATGAACGAGACGCGTCCCCTCCATCCTTTCTCGCAGCGGTTCCGCGGTTTCCTGCCGGTGGTGGTGGACGTGGAGACCGGCGGCTTCAATGCCCAGACCGATGCGCTGCTGGAGATCGCCGGGGTGCTGCTGGAGATGGACGATTCCGGGCGCGTGACGCGCGGCGCCACCCATACCTACCATGTGCAGCCCTTCGAGGGAGCGAACCTGGAGCCGGCGGCGCTCGCCATCACCGGCATCGACCCGCACCATCCGCTGCGCCCCGCCTTGCCGGAGCGCGAGGCGCTGCGGCGCCTGTTCCGGGAGGTGCGTACCCAGCTCGCCAAGTACGACTGCAACCGCGCGATCCTGGTCGGGCACAACGCCTTCTTCGACATGAATTTCCTGAACGCCGCGGTGACCCGGAGCGGCGTGAAGCGCAACCCCTTCCACCCCTTCTCCAGTTTCGACACCGCGACGCTCGGCGGCGTGGCGGTGGGCCAGACGGTACTGGCCCGCGCGGTGGAGGCCTTGGGGCTCGCCTGGGACAGCGCCGCCGCGCATTCGGCCGCCTACGACGCGGAGAAGACCGCCGACCTCTTCTGCGAGATCGTCAACCGCTTCCAGGATACCTACCGGGCCAGCCTGCGGCGCTGACGGGGAAAAGAAACGGGGCCGTCAAGGCCCCGTCCCGATCCTCTCCTCAAAGCTGTCTCAAAAGCTGCTGCGCTCGGCATTACTTCGTTGCGCGCCGGCTCGAAATCCTCACGTACTACCGTGTACGCTCCGGTTTCTCGCCGCCGCGCGCCTCGTCCTGCCTTCGCTCGCGACGCTTTTGAGGCAGCTTTATTTCAGGCGTGCATCACGCCTTTCTCATCGAACAGTTTCTTGAGCTCGCCCGACTCGAACATCTCGAGCGTGATGTCGCAGCCGCCCACCAGCTCGCCCTTGACGAACAGTTGCGGGAACGTGGGCCAGTTGGAATAGCGCGGCAGGCTGGCACGGATCTCCGGTTCCGCCAGCACGTTCACATGCCCGAACGCCACCCCCAGGGTCTTGAGCACCTGGGAAGTACGCGCCGAGAACCCGCACTGCGGGAAGTCCGGCGTACCCTTCATGAACAGCACCACCGGCTGGCTATCGATCTCGTGCTTGATGCGTTCCATCACGTCCATAATCGACTACGACCTCGCGTTTGAACTCATTCGGATTTTATCTCGATCTCAGACACCACGTCCTTCACGCCGTCGACGCTCTTCGCCGTCCTCACCGCCTCATCGCGCAGGGCCGTGGTGGGCAGCGCGCCCGTCAGCGTCACGATACGATCCTTGGTGACCACGTGGATGTGGAAGGCCTTGAGGCCCGTGTCACCCAGCAGCTTGGTCTTGACCGCGGAGGTGAGGTAGGAATCGTCCATGAAGGAACCGACCGTGGAGCCGGGCATCGGCTTGTCGGAGGCGCAACCGGTCACAGCGAGGACAAGCAGGGCCGCGAAGAGCAAACCCAGGGGTGCGCTGATAGTGTTTCGCATGGTTCGTGACTCCGTCGCTCTCA
>DATIEQ010000286.1:0-3666 GCA_035455665.1 Gammaproteobacteria bacterium
ACCTCGCCACCGTGAGCCCCATCGACTTCGAGACCATCCTCGAATCGGTGGAGAAGACCGGGCGGCTGGTGATCGTCCACGAGGCCCCGAAGAACTGCGGCGTGGGCGCGGAAGTGGCGGCCACCGTGGCCGAGAAGGCCATCTATTCCCTGAAGGCCCCCATCGAGCGGGTCACCGGCTACGATATCCCCATGCCGCTCTTCAAGCTGGAACACGACTACATGCCGAGCGTAGAGCGCGTGATCAAGGGCATACGCCGCGTCCTGGAGGCATGATCATGAAAACGTTCAACCTCCCGGATCTGGGCGAAGGCCTGCAGGAAGCGGAGATCGTCAACTGGTTCGTGAAGGAAGGCGATACGGTGAAGGTGGACCAGCCGCTCCTCTCGGTGGAGACCGCCAAGGCGGTGGTGGACGTGCCCTCCCCTTGGGCGGGCCGCATCGCGAAGCTCCATGGCAAGGCCGGGGACATCATCCCTACCCATTCCGCCCTGGTGGATTTCGACATCGAAGGCAGCACGGCCGCGTCATCCGCGAAACCTGCGGCTCATGTACCGGCCCCCGCCGCTCCCGCTGCCATGAAGACCCAGCCCATCGAGGAAGACAGCGGCACGGTGGTTGGCGCAGTGCCCACCGGCAACGCGCTGATGGCTGAGACCGCCATCATCCGCAAGAAACAGAAGAAGACCGCGGCCCGGGTGAAGGCCCTGCCCTCGGTGCGCATCCTGGCGAAGCAGCTGGGCGTGGACCTCGCCGACGTGGAGGCCACCGGCAAGAACGAGACGGTGACCGCCGACGACGTACGCCGCGCGACCCAGGGCGTGGGCACGGCCCCGGCCGCCAGCCCCGCCCCGGCATCCCAATGGGACATGCCCAAGGCCCGCAGCGACGTGAAGTACGGCGTGGCGGAGCCGCTACGCGGCCCCCGCCGCGCCATGCATGCGAGCATGAGCAAGTCCCGCAGCGACGTGGCGGAATGCACACTGTTCGATGACGCGGACATCCACAACTGGCAGGCGGGCCAGGACATCACCGTGCGCATCATCCGCGCCATCGTCGCCGGCTGCCGCGCGGAGCCCGAGCTCAACGCCTGGTACGACGGCGAGAAGCTCGAACGCACGATCCACGAGCGGGTCGACCTCGCCATGGCGGTCGACACGCCGGACGGGCTGATCGTCCCGATATTGAGGAAGGTGGAGACCAAGAACGCACAGCAGCTGCGCGACGACCTGAACCGCATCAAGGAGGCGACCCGCAACCGCAGCGTCTCGCCCGCCGACATGAAGGATCCGACCCTCACGCTGTCCAACTTCGGCATGATGGCCGGCCGCTACGCCACCCCGGTGGTAGTGCCGCCGCAGGTGGCGATCCTGGGCACCGGCGGCCTGCGTCACGACGTGGTGCCGGTCATGGGCGGCATCGAAGTGCACCGGCGCATCCCGTTGTCGCTCACCTTCGACCACCGTTGCATCACGGGCGGCACCGCCTGCCGCTGGCTGGCGGCGGTCATAAAGGACCTGGAAAAGGCCCATTGAGAGCTGCGATCGAGTCGGTAAACGGCGGCCGGGGGCCGCCGTTTTCATGCAGGGGGCGGTGATGCAACCCCCGCCCGGAAAACGCAGTAAAATAAACGAATTAGACACACTTCTTATCGCAAGGCCCTAGACGCCATGCCACAACGGAAAACCCCCTCCAAGAACAAGCACCTGGACAAGGTCATCGCCCTCGCCAAAGAGCATTCCGCCGCCGCCGAACTCGAAAACTTCATCCGCCAGTATTACGACGACATCGCCGAGGAGGACATCCTCACCCACGCTCCCGACGAACTCTATGCCGCCGCCTTGAGCCATTGGGATTTCGGCGCCAAGCGCGCGCCCGGCGAGGTCAAGCTGAGGGTGTTCAACCCCACCGGCAAGAAGAGCGGCTGGAAGAGCGCCCACACCATCATCGAGATGGTGAACGACGACATGCCCTTCCTGGTGGACACCACCACCATGACGCTGAGCCGCCTGGGGCTCGGCATCCAGCTCACGGTCCACCCCATCTACCGCGTCATGCGCGACGCCAAAGGCTCCCTCACCGCCCTGCTGGACGGGGTGCGCCGGGACGACATGCTGAGCGAGTCGTGGATGCACATCGAGGTGGACCGCCAGACCGATCCCGACACCCTCGCCAAGCTCGAGACCGAGCTGCAGAACGGCATGCGGGACGTGCGCGCGACCGTGAAGGATTTCCAAGCGATGCGCGACAAGCTCGCCGAGGTGTGCGCCTCCATACACCGCAACCGCAGCGTGCTCGGAGACGCGGAGGTGGACGAGGGCAAGCGTTTCCTGGAATGGCTCGCCAACAACCACTTCACCTTCCTGGGTTTCCGCGAATACGAGCTCGGCGAGGAGAACGGCGAGGACGTGCTCAAGGTCGTGCCCAACTCCGGCCTCGGCATCCTGCGCGACAGCAACGCCAAGGTCTCCCAGAGCTTCCTGGTACTGCCCAAGGACGTGCGCACGCGTGCCCGCGCCAAGGAGTTCATGATCGTCACCAAGGCGAACTCCCAGGCGACGGTGCATCGCCCCGGTTATCTCGATTACGTCGGGATCAAGTATTTCGACGCGGAAGGCAAGGTCAAGGGCGAATGGCGCTTCCTGGGGCTGTTCACCTCCACCGCCTACAGCCGCAGCCCGCGCGACATCCCGGTGCTGCGCGAGAAGGTGGCGGAGGTCATGCGCCGCTCGGAGCTGCCGCCGAACAGCCACGATGCCAAGGCCTTGCTCCACATCCTCGAGACCCTGCCGCGGGACGAACTCCTGCAGAGCACCACCGACGAGCTGTTCGAGACGGCCTCGGGCGTGGTGCAATTGCAGGAACGGCAGCGCGTCAAGCTGTTCATACGCCGCGACAGCTTCGGCCGCTTCTTCTCCTGCCTGGTCTACGTGCCGCGCGACCGCTACAACACCCAGGTACGGGTGAAACTGCAGAACATCCTGTTCCAGGCCCTGAACGGCAAGAGCGTGGAGCACACCGTGGCCTTGTCGGAATCGGCACTGGCGCGCATCCACGTCATCGTGCGTACCACTCCCTGGCAGCTCCCGAAATACGACCGCGCCGCCCTGGAACGGGAGATCACACTCGCCATCCGCTCCTGGACGGATGAACTCAAGGACGCACTGGTGGAGAGCTGCGGCGAGGAGAAGGGCCTCAGGCTCTTCGAGCGCTATGGCAACCAGTTCCCGGCCGCCTATCAGGACGAGGTCAGACCCCAGTCCGCCGTGTCCGACTTGGAACACCTGGACTCGCTGAACGGCGAGGAAGTGCTGCGCATGAGCCTCTACCGGCCGCCGAATTCGCCGCCCGGCTACCTGCGCTTCAAGACCTTCCATCGGGAGCAGACCATCCCCATCTCCGACGCACTGCCCATGCTCGAGAACATGGGCGTGCGGGTCATCAGCGAGCGGCCCTACGAGGTCGACCTCGCGGACGGCAGCCTGATCTGGATACAGGACTTCGAGCTGGTCCATCCCGGCGAGCTGGACGTGGATAAGGTCAAGGAGGCGTTCCAGGAGCAGTTCGCCCGGGTGTGGCACGGCGCCGCCGAGAGCGACGGCTTCAACCGCCTGGTGCTTTCCGCCGGCCTCGATTGGCGCCGCACCACCCTGCTCCGGGCCTACTG
>DATIEQ010000287.1:0-2174 GCA_035455665.1 Gammaproteobacteria bacterium
GGCCGCATCATGTCATCATCTCCGTGAGATTCAGCCCCAGCAACGGCTGACCGGCCGCGGCATTCCAATGGATCGGACCTATCGCAAGGACAGGTGCGGGTCAGTCGTCGGTCGTAGGCGGACGATCCGGGGTAAAATCGCTCTAACCCAAGCGCGCATACATTAGGTAGCGACGGTTTTCGGGCCGAAGCTCACGGGGGATGGGATATGCAGTCGATGAATAGAGTCATGCATGCGGCCCTGTGTGCCGCCGGCCTGCTGTTGGTGGGTCCGGCCTGGGCGGACGAGGCACCGTCCAAGCCCTCGGACACCCGTCCCACCATGGATTTCGGCTTGGCCCGCGGCGGTGCCCGCATCGCGAGCAAGACCTTCTACATCGGCGGCACCTCGGACATCCACGCCGGGGATGCCTACTACGGCGACATCGGCGTGCTGCACGATTTCGAAGGCGGGGCCTGGAGTTTCAAGGGCACCATCGGGTATTCGTTCGCGCTGATCACGGCCTTCAATTCCAGCATCACCTTCAAGCGTTTCCCCCTGGACATGCTGATCATGTATAACGACGGCCGGCAGCACCTCGGCATGGGCGTCACCTGGCATTTCAACCCGCGCATAGACACCGGCGATTCCGGCCACGACGTGCGCTACGACGACGCGGGCGGCCTGCTGCTCCAGTACCAGTACTCCCACTTCGGCGTGCGCTACACCTACATCCGCTACCGGGCGCACGATCTTGTCACCCACCCGTCCTTCGACGGCAGCAGCTTAGGGTTGTTCATCAACCTCACCTTCGGCCGGTGAGCAGCGCTCTCGATCCTGATCGCTTGCTGCAGATCTCCCGGCGCTTCCCCGGACGCTGGTTGCAGGGCTACGTGCGGGGCAAGCTGAAGAGCGACCCGGTGTACGCCGGCGTGGCGGGACAGATCGGCGCGACTCCGGCGCCGGTACTCGACATCGGTTGCGGCATAGGCTTGTTCGCGCAATACCTGCACGCCATCGGCCGAAGGGGGGATTACCTCGGCATCGATGTGGATGCGCACAAGCTAGGGATCGCGCAGCAGGCAGCGCCGGAGGGTCGCGAGATCAAGTTTGAGCTGCGTTCCTGCGAATCCCTGCCGGCCTGGCAGGGACACGTGGTCATCCTCGACACCCTCCATTACCTCGATGCTGCCACGCAGCAGAAGCTGTTGCGCGACGCGGCCCAACGTGTCGCGCCCGGCGCGGTGCTGGTCATCCGCAGCGTGCTGCGCGATGCCTCCTGGCGTTTCTGGATCACGCGGTTCGAGGAGTTCTTCATGCACGCGGTCCGCTGGATGCCCCGCGGTGCGTTGCATTACCCGGCTCTCGAGGAGCTCCGCGCTCCGCTCGCCGGGGCGGGCCTGACGGTCGAGGTCACGCCCCTGTGGGGAGGCACGCCGTTCAACAGCTACCTCGTCGTCGCGCGCCGCGCTGCCTAGCCGCTCAGGTACGAGCGTCAGCCCAGGGACACGGCGGTCACCAGCATGCGGGCCTGGGCCTGGAGCTCCGAGAGAGCGGAGGAGGGTGCTCGCGCCAGGGCGTCCACGACCTTCGCCTTGGCTTCCATCCTCAAGACATACAGGGCCGTGCCCATCTGATGCGCCACATGGGCGAGCAGCGCCCGCTCGTCGGCCGGGTAACGCACGCCTGGCAGGTTGGCGCAGACGAGCACCGCCTGCAGCTCGCCGTGGGCGGCCATGGGGAACACGTTGCCGTCCGTGCCGAGGGCGCTGTCCAGTTCCGCGAGCTCGATGTCGTCCTGATCGGCGCGCGCGGCCACGAAGGCCGTGTCGTCGATCCGGGCCTGCGGCGGGTAGGCCACGTCCCCCTCCTGGCGGATGCAGCTATATCCATCGCCGCGCCGTTCGTAGATGGCGACGCCCGGGGCGCCCAGATGCTGGCGGATGTTCGTCACGGCCGCTGCCAGCAACTCATCCGCATGCTCATAGCGCCCGCTGAGTTTGGCGAAGCGGCGGAGCGCCTTGTCGGCGAGATATTTCTTGCGGAAGAACACCCGTTCCACGATGCGGTCCAGGAAGGCGCGCACGCGGGTGAGCACGATACCGAGGGCCAACGGCACGACGATCTGCAGCAGGAGCCCCGTGCCTTCGCCCAAGGTGGCCTTGAGCGCCAGGCTGTTCATGGCGGCGATCACG
>DATIEQ010000288.1:0-3670 GCA_035455665.1 Gammaproteobacteria bacterium
CAACGCAGCGTGAACCTGCCGCAGAAGGAACTGCGCGAACTCATCGAACGCACCCATTTCTCCATGGCCCAGCAGGACGTGCGCTACTACCTCAACGGGCTGCTGCTCGAGACCTCTCCGAAGCGCGTGCGTGCGGTCGCCACCGACGGCCACCGGCTCGCCATGTGCGACCTCAACGCCGAGGTGCCGGACCTCCCGGCGTTGCAGGTGATCGTGCCCCGCAAGGGCGTGCTGGAATTGCAGCGTCTGCTCGCGGACGGCGAGGAACCCGCCCGGGTAAGTTTCGGCACCAACCACGTGCGGGTGGAGCTCTCCGGGCTGCGCTTCACGTCCAAGCTCATCGACGGACGCTTCCCCGACTACGAGCGGGTAGTGCCCAAGGGCGGCGACAAGGACATCATCGCGGACCGCCAAGTGCTCCGGGACGCGCTCGGGCGGACGGCGATCCTGTCCAACGAGAAGTACCGCGGCGTGCGCCTGCAACTTGCCCAGAACCGGCTCAAGGTCCTGGCCCATAACCCGGAGCAGGAAGAGGCGGAGGACGAGGTCGAGGTGCAGTACAAGGGGCCTGAACTCGAGATCGGCTTCAACGTCTCTTACCTCATGGATGCCCTCGCCGCCCTGCACACGGAACAGGTGAAGATCACCCTCACGGATGCGAACAGCAGCTGTCTCATCCGTCACCCCGACAACGACACGAGCCGCTACGTAGTCATGCCCATGCGCTTGTAAGGGCCGGTGCTGATACTCCACAGCAATCAAGCGATGCATGGAGGCATCGCGTGTGCGGCGAGTCCGGGCCTCCTTCCGCTTCGCATCCTGCTTCGCGGCAAGTCCAGCCTTCGCGTCCATGCGAAGGCGCTTGCGGCTGTGCCGCAGGCCCTGACTCACCGGCTAGAAAAGGCCCTGGAGGGGCCTTTTCGTTTCAATCTAGGCAGCGACAGCCCGTGTCGCTGACCCGTCTCGCCCTGCGGGACTTCCGCTGTTTCGCCGACCTCGAGCTGGATCTCTCTCCTCGTGCCAACCTGATCACGGGCGCGAACGCCTCCGGCAAGACGAGCCTGTTGGAGGCGGTGTTCTTCCTGGGCCGCGCCCGCTCCTTCCGCACGCCGAAATCCGAGCAGCTCGTGCGCCACGGCGCCGAGGGTTTCCTGCTGAGCGGCCAGTCGCGGGCAGAGGCTGGGACCGTGGCCTTAGGCATCGCCAGGGGTCCCAAGGGACTCGAAGCCCGGATAGCGGGGGAGCCGGCCCAGAGCCTGGCCCAGCTCGCCGAGCGGCTCCCCGTGCAGCTCTTCGATGCAGGTGCCCATCAGCTCATCGAGGGAGGGCCCCGGCACCGCCGGCAGTTCCTGGACTGGGGCGTGTTTCACGTGGAACCAGCCTTCCTCACCGCCTGGCGGCGCTATCAGCGTGCGCTTAAACAGCGGAACACGCTCCTTCGCCAGCGGGCGGGAGAAGACCTGCTCAAGACTTGGGAGCCTGAGCTCGCCGAGGCGGGCTCGCTGCTGGATCAAAGCCGTCGCAGGTATCTAGCTGACCTTGAGTCACTTGTGCTGGAGTGGGCGAGCCGGCTGTTGGGAGGGACGGAACTGAGCGTCCAGTACCAGCGGGGCTGGACCGAAGGCAGGACCCTGGAGGAAGCGCTTGCCCTGGGCCGGCCGCGGGACCGGGAGCAGGGGGTCACCCAGGCGGGACCGCACCGGGCCGAGCTCCTGATCCAGGTTGGAGGCATGCCGGCCGCACAACGGGTGTCCCGCGGGCAGCAGAAAGTCCTGGCCGGGGCCCTGTTGCTCGCCCAAGCCATGTTCCTGCATCGCAGCACGGGACGCGACTGTGTGTTGCTCCTGGACGATCTCGCCGCGGAACTGGACACGCACCATCAAGGCCGCTTCCAGGAACTGGTGAGGGAGTCCCAGGCCCAGGTGTTTCTCACCAGCGTGGAGCCAGAGCGCGTCGGCCGCTGGCCGGAGGCCCGGATGTTCCACGTGGAACAGGGGAAAATCCGCCAGATGGTATAATGTTTTTCCACTTCCAGGCACCCTTCCATGGCCGAGCCCAAGCGCTACGATTCCAGCAATATCAAGGTCTTAAAGGGGCTCGACGCGGTACGCAAGCGCCCCGGCATGTACATCGGCGACACCGATGACGGCACGGGTCTCCACCACATGGTTTTCGAGGTGGTGGATAACTCCATAGACGAGGCACTTGCGGGCTATTGCACCGAAATAGAGGTCATCATCCACGAAGATGAGTCGATCACCGTGATCGACAACGGCCGCGGCATCCCCGTGGACATGCACAAGGAAGAGGGGCGCTCCGCCGCCGAAGTGATCATGACGGTGCTGCACGCCGGCGGTAAGTTCGACGACAACTCCTACAAGGTCTCCGGCGGCCTGCACGGCGTCGGCGTGTCGGTGGTGAACGCGCTCTCGGAGCAGCTGCACCTGCTCATCCGCCGTGACGGCAAGCTCTACGAGCAGGAGTACCAGGAGGGCGAGCCGCAGTACGCGCTCAAGGCCATCGGCGAGGCCCAGGGCAGCGGCACCGAGATCCGTTTCAAGCCGAGCGCCAAGGTCTTCACCCATATCCAGTTCAACTACGAGACCCTGGCACGCCGCCTGCGCGAACTCTCGTTCCTGAACTCCGGCGTGCGCATCCTGCTGCGCGACCAGCGGGCCGACAAGCACGACACCTTCCAGTACCAGGGCGGCATCAAGGCCTTCGTGGAGCATCTGAACCGCAACAAGCAGGCGCTGCACGGCACGGTATTCCATTTCCTGGCGGAGAAGCAGAAGACCACGGTGGAGATCGCGCTGCAGTGGAACGACTCCTACCAGGAGACCGTGTACTACTTCACCAACAACATCCCGCAGCGCGACGGCGGCACGCATATGGCGGGCTTCCGCGGCGCGCTCACCCGCACGCTCAACCACTTCATCGAGCAGTCGGCGTCCTTCAAGAAGGAGAAGATCCCCATGACGGGCGACGATGCCCGCGAGGGACTGACCGCCATCGTCTCGGTGAAGCTGCCGGACCCCAAGTTCTCTTCCCAGACCAAGGACAAGCTCGTGTCCTCCGAGGTCAAGGCCGTGGTCGAGTCGCTGATGGCGGAGAAGTTCGAGGAGTTCCTGCTGGAGAAACCGACGGAAGCGAAGATCATCGTCGGCAAGATCATCGAGGCGGCGCGCGCCCGCGAGGCGGCCCGTAAGGCGCGGGACATGACGCGCCGCAAGGGCGTGCTGGACGTGGCCGGGCTGCCCGGCAAGCTCGCGGACTGTCAGGAGAAGGATGCGAGCCTGTGCGAGATCTTCATCGTCGAGGGCGATTCCGCCGGCGGCTCCGCCAAGCAGGGCCGCGACCGGCGCTTCCAGGCGATCCTGCCGTTGAAGGGCAAGATCCTCAACGTGGAGAAGGCGCGCTTCGACAAGATGCTGTCGTCGCAGGAAGTCGGGACGCTCATCACCGCACTCGGCTGCGGCATCGGCAAGGAAGAGTTCAATCCCGATAAGTTGCGCTACCACCGCATCATCATCATGACCGACGCGGACGTGGACGGCTCCCACATCCGCACCCTGCTGCTCACCTTCTTCTACCGGCAGATGCCCGAACTCATCACCCGCGGCCACATCTACATCGCCCAGCCGCCGCTCTACAAGGTGAAGCGCGGTAA
>DATIEQ010000289.1:0-4664 GCA_035455665.1 Gammaproteobacteria bacterium
GAACGTGAGGCGCTGGGTCCGGTAACCGAAAGCGCTGCACAGCGTCCTGAACGCGCGCCGGCGGTCCGTGGCGGTGGATAGGATCTCGCCGCCCTCCCCCACGTGACTCATGACCCGGAAGCGGCTGTAGGCGGGGAACTCGTAGAGTTCCCGCTCGAGACCCCGCGCGCGGGCGTAGGCGCGGCCGATGAGATGGCTGGCGTCATGGTCGGGATGCCCGCCTTCCCAGGCCATGAGATACACGCGCCCGATGGGGGTCGCCTGCAGCCGGGCGCTCAGCGCGCGGTAGGCGTCGCTCATGCGTTCGTGGAGTCTCAGATCGAAGATATCCGCTTCCTGCCCGAGCAGGAACACGTCCGCCCGCGCGACGCCGAGGCGGTCGAGTATCGCGAGGCTCTCCTCGATCCGCTCCCCGGAATCCGCCCCGTAGATGCTGCCGTGGGTCAGGTACGCCACGAGCACGCGGTTGCCCGCCCGCAGCTCTTCGCCGATGCGTAGCGAGGCGAAGTATTCGTCGTCGTTGTGGGCGAACAGGAACAGGACGTTCACGGCTGCGACCCCAAGCCAAGAACCGGACTCGCTATTGTATGTCTAAGCGCCGTGGGCACATCAGCGCAGCTGGCTGTCCTTGCTGCCGCGACGGTTGTAGAGGCTGTGGTGCTTGGTCTTCCTGTCGGCTTCGCCCTGGCAGGCGATGCACAGGCGCACGCCCGGCAGTGCCTGGCGGCGGGCCTGCGGGATCTGCGTGCCGCATTCCGCGCAGTTCTTGAGGCTCTCGCCCGCGGGCAGGCGCCGGCGCACGTTCTTCAGGGCGTCCTTGATGCTGGCGTCGATCTGCTCCTGCACCGCGCCGTCTTTCGCCCAACCACCCGCCATGACCTGTCTCCAGGGAAGCTCGCTCATCATCTCATGTAGATGATAGGAGGGTCGCACACAGCTTGCGAGAGCAGGTAATCCGGCAGGCAACCTGGAGTAGATCACGGCGCCGGTGGCCGCGACGTTCGTGCCGTCAGTGCCCTGACTTCTTGGGGGTCGCGCTCGCAGCCCCGATACCCTGGTTGGTCTTCCAGCCGGTGCCCTGGTACTCCATGAAATCCGCCGTGTAATCGGCGGTCTCATCGCCGTACAGCTGCGCGACGATGTGCAGCGCCAGGTCCACGCCGGACGTGATCCCTCCCGCGGAGAAGGTGATGGGGTCGGCCTGGACGTAACGCACCGAGCGCTGCAGCTTCACCTTCGGGTACTGCCGGGCGAAATCGTCATAGGACCAGTGATGGGTAGTCGCGGATTTGCCGTCGAACAGCCCGGCCGCCGCCACTAAATAAGCGCCCGTGCAGACGGACACGACGGTCTTGTTCTGGGCGTGCAGTTTCTGCAGCCAGGCCGTGAGGCCCGGCCCGCCGTTCTGGGCGGGGACCACCACGATGTCCGGCGTGGGCGCATCGGCGAAGCTGTAGTCGGGGATGACCGTCATGCCGGAACGGTCACCGCGGCGCCCGCCGGTGGTATGCAGCGGCGCCTTGGTCGGCGCGACGGTATACAGCTCGAAGGGCATGCTCGCCTGCATGTCGTTGCCGTACCCGGGGATCATCGCGTCCTGGAACACCTCCCAGGGTCCGGCGAAATCGATCATCTGCACGCCTTCACTCAACGCGAATGCGACCTTGACGGTCGCGGGTTTCGCCGGGGGCGCAAGCTTGCTCTCGGCGGCGACGGCCGGGACCGCGTACGCGGCCATCAAGGCGAGGATCGTCGGGGCTACTGGGAATCTCATGGCTTCTCTCCTCATGCTATGTCGCCGCTGTGGGCCGCGGACCGTTGAAATCAGGCGGTGCGGGTATTCGCTTCACTCTCAAACCGGCAGAACCACGCCACTTCAGGCCTGGGCGCTCCTTTGCGATTGCGCCGCGATGCGCCATTCGAGATGCGCCGCCAGATCCTGAGCGGCCGCAGGCCGGGTGGCGAAGAACAGCACCGGCTCGATGAGCTCCACCTCTATCAGCAGCGGCCCGCCGGAATCATCGATCATGTCCACCCGCGCATAAGCGGCGCCCTTTCCGAGCAGCGCGAGCGCCTTGCCGGCGGCGTTCCTGAGCGCAGGCGGCGCCTCCAGTTCGTGCACGCTGCCGCCGAAGTTGCCCTGCGAACGGAAATCGCCGGGCTTCGGCTGTTTCAGCACCGCATGACTATAGAACCCACCTAGATAGACCAGCGACCATTCCCCTTGTTCCGTCACCCCCGGCTCGTAACGCTGGACCAGCATGTCGCGTTCGAGCAGCAGCCTCTGCACCTCGGCCTGGCTGGCGGGAACCCCCCGGTCCCGCACCCGCCAGGTGTGCCACGCGGTCCCGGACACCGCGGGCTTGATCACCGCATCGTCACCTCCCAAAACCCCAAGCGTCGCGACGAGGTCTACCTCCTCGCCCCGCCGCAGGAACTGCAGCGGCGGGACACGGTTGCCGGCCGCCGCGAGCTCCAGCAGGTAATGCTTGTGCATGTTGTGCGTGACCATGGACGGCGGATTCACCAAGGGCACGCCTTGGCGCGCGCAACGCTCCACCCAGGCGCGGAACTTCTCCGGCTCGCGGTGATAGCCCCAGCAGGAGCGCAGCAGCACGCAGTCGTATTCGCCCCAACGCGCCCGGGGGTCGTCCCAGGCGAGCCACTCCGTCCCGTGACCGCGCTCCGCCAACGCCGCCTGCAGGAGGCGGTCGTCGGTGGCGGCCGGATCCACGTCGGCCGCGGTGACCAAGGCTAGATGCATCGGGAATCTCCGGGCACAACCCGCCCGCCGTCTCAGGGAGGCACGGCGCCATGCTACAGTTCTATGGTCTGTATTCCAGAGCCGTTTTGAACAGTTAAAGCGGACCAATGATCAGGAGGCTCCATGCCGAGACGCCCCAAGGGAGTGCTGCTGCCGCCGATCCCCGGCACACGCCCGCGGCGGGCTTCGGTCTACGCCGCGCTGCGTAACGCAGTGCTCGATGGCGTCCTCGCGCCGGGCGAGCGGCTGCCCTCCAGCCGCCAGGCGGCCGCCGACTATGGCGTCTCCCGTGGCCTGCTCGAGGAGGTCTATTCGCAGCTCATGGAAGAAGGCTTCCTGGAACGCGGCGTGGGCCGCGGCACCTTCGTCGCTCGCCAGGTCGCGAGGCTCCCGGTCAAGGCGCCCGGCACGCCGCCGCCGCGGCAGGCACGCGCACCTTCCAGGCGCGGTGCGCGCCTCGCCGGCAACCTCACCTGCCGTGAGCCTGACGTGTTCAGGCCCTTCAATGCCGGCGTGGCCGACACGGCGGAGTTCCCCTGGAAGATCTGGCAGCGGATCCAGGCGCGCTCGGTCCGCGAGCTGCGGCGTGCCGACATGAATTTCGCCGACCCGCGGGGACTGCCGGCCCTGCGCAACGCGCTCGCGCATCACCTGGCGCAACTGCGCGGCGTGCGTTGCACGCCGGATCAGGTGATCGTCTTCAACAGCGCGCAACAGGCCCTGTACTCGTTGGCATTGCTGCTGTTGGACCCCGGCGACCGCGCCTGGCTGGAAGACCCCGGCTATCCGGGTGCGCGCACGGCGCTGGAACTGGCCGGCGCCGACATCGTGTATGTGCCCGTGGACCACGAAGGGCTGCGGGTGGAGGCCGGGATACAGCGCGCGCCGCAGGCGCGGCTCGCCTACGTCACGCCGCCGCACCAGTATCCCACCGGTTCAGCGCTCAGCCTGGAGCGGCGCATCGCATTGCTGGATTGGGCGGAGCGACAGGACGCCTGGGTGCTGGAAGACGACTACGACGGTGAGTTCCGTTACGAGGGCCAGCCCCTCACGGCGCTGCATTCCTTGGACCAGCACGGCCGTGTGGTCTATCTCGGTACGCTCAGCAAATCAATGTTCGTGTCCTTGCGCCTCGCCTTCGCCGTGGTGCCCGAGAGCATCGTCGAAGAGCTGGCCAACATCCGCACGCAACTCGACGCTTTCAGCGCGCCGCTGGCGCAACTGGCCATGAGCCGTTTCATGGACGAAGGGCACTTCTCCGCGCACGTGCGCCGCATGCGCGGCGTGTATGCGGCCAAGTGCGCGCAGCTCACCGGGGGCTTGGCGCCGCTTGCGGCACGCGGCTGGAACTGGCCGGAGCAGACGGTGGGCATGCACCTCCTGCTGCGGCACCCCGATGCGGCCGAAGTCCGCCGCACCGCGGCGGCGAGCGGACTCGATCTGCGGCTGCTCAACTCCTATCGCCACCGTGCGGCGCGGGATGACGGCCTGCTGCTGCGTTTCGGCGGCTTGAGCCCGGCGGCCATCGACGCCGGGGTGCAGGCGCTCGTCACGGCGGCAAGCGGCGCACGGCCTTGAAGGGCCCCCGGCCGGACACCCGCTCCTGGAAGGTTAATTGGTCCATTTTTTAGTGAAATATCGGCTCTGGAAATAGGACCTTAAGAGGGTAGCATGGCCGTCCGCCACCCCACCCCTGAGGTCCGCCATGCCCGCCACCGCCCGTAAGACCGCCCCCGTCGCGTTCAGGACTCTGGAATACCCCGCGCTCGACCCCGCGGCGGCCGAACAACATGCGCGGTTGATGCTCCATCACCACACCGACCCGTCCGATCTGCACGCCGACCTGGAAGCAGGTTGCGACGCGATCGTGGTGCTGGATGCCCGCAGCCGCGACTCCTAT
>DATIEQ010000290.1:0-4270 GCA_035455665.1 Gammaproteobacteria bacterium
GACCTCGTTCGAAGTGAGTTGAAGCGCCTCGCCACCCCCGCCAACGTCTACACCTACTACGTTGATGCCCTCGCACTCCACGGCCGCGACCTCGTGGCGGTGCAGAATGAAGTGGATCCGCAGCGGGTCGTGCGCTTCCGGCTCGATGACTCCGGCCTCGTCATCACCAGCGCGGAGGTACTGGATGCCTGGGACTCGCTGGTGCCGGAACCCACGCTAGCGGCCCTCGTGGGGGACCGGCTCTATCTCGTGTCGAACAGCCAATGGAGGCGCTTCGATGAGAACGGCAAGCTGCCGCCGCCGGACCAACTGCAGCCCCCGCTGATCGTGTCGTTATCTCTCCCCTAATGAAAGAGGTGGTTGAGGCGGCTGCGATAGCGCCGGCTGAAGTTCACGAAGCTCCCGTCCTTCAGCAGGATGCGGTAGTCGCCGTGATCCCAGGGCTGGATCTCGCGGATGCGGTCGATGTTCACCACGTGGGCGCGGTGCACGCGGGCGAAGCGCTGCTCGTCCAGGCGCCGCGCCAGCCCGTCCAGGGATTCCCGCAGGCGGTAGCTCTGGCCGCCGGCGTGGATCACCACGTAGTTGCCGTCCGCCTCGATGCGGTCGATCTCGCCCGCGTCCAGGATGAACTCGCGGTTGAGCTTGCGCACCACGAGCCGCTCGCGCGGCGCGCCCTCCTGGCGCGGCTCCAGCTCGGCGGCATCGCCGGCCTTCTGCGCGCGCGTATCCAGCCACAGGCCGTAGACGTGGAAGGCCAGGAGGCCCGCCAGGACCCAGAAATAGGTGACGAAATCCTTGCGGAACTCGTAAGGCCAGTTCTCCCAGAACGGGCCGAAGTCGTATCGGTCGCCGACCAGGCGATAGGCGAGCTTGCGCACCAGGATCATCCCGCTCACGTGCACGAGCGAGAAGGGCAGCGTGGCCAAGAGGTGCGCTGGCAGGCTGCGCCACCAGCTGTAGCGCGTGATGGGGAAACGGCCGAGCCACCAGACCATCAGTGGGAGCAGGCAGAAGAGCAGCAGGTGGCTCGACCCCTCCCACAACGCCGGTTTCCACACCGCCAGCACGTCGCCTGCCCGGGCATGGTCATCCACCACCGTATAGGTGTTCTCCACCGCCGTGAGCGTCAGCAGCGCCGCGAAGAACAGCATCTGCCAGAGCAGGATGCGGCGGGCGGTGCCGGGAGCGAGTTCTGCCGTATCCATCAAGTCCGTGCACCCTAAGAACGATGCACAGATGATAGCGCCGGCAATGCGCTTATTTGCCGCCGAGCAGCTCCAAGCCCGCCGCCTTCAGCTCCGCGTTCAGGCCGGGCAGGGCCTTGGCCTTCATGGCCTGCCAGCGGGCGATGGCCTTGGCCGCCGCCGTCCGCTGCTGCGCGAAGCCCGTGAGGGCGTCCGGCGTCGGCGCGCCATCGGCGTTCTCCACCGCCTGCTGCAGGGCATCCATGGCTCCAGTGACCTGGGCGAGGCTGCCCACACGCTCGGGTGCGCTGCCCGGCTGGCCAAAACCCGGGAACACGGCATGCTGCTCGGTGTCGGCGGAGACTTCAACCTCGAAGGCCTTGAGCTTCGCCGCGAGCTCCGCGGGCGCTTTCGCTGCGGCGGCCTCAAGCTGCTTGAGGATGCCGGTCACCTCGCCGCCGGCGTCGTAGAGCGTGCCGCGCTCTGCCTGGATCTCGAAGGCGAGCGCCTGTTGCTTGGCGAGATCGGCGGCAGTCGCCTTCACGCGCGGGTCGTTCAGCACTTTGAGCGGCACGGCGTAGGAGGTACCGTCCACCGTGAGCTTCACGCGGTAACTCCCCGGCAAGGCCCACACACCGGAGCCGCCGCCCAGCGCGTCCGGCGCCGGGTAGTGCAGGTCCCACACGAAACGGTGCGCGCCGGCGCTCGCCGCGAGCGGCGCCGGTTGCGGGAACCAGTCGGGCGTGGCGTCGATCTTGGCGAGGTCCGGCGGCGTCTGCTTGTCGTCGCTCGTGAAATGCCGCACCGTCTTGCCCGTCGCGTCCAGGATGTCGAGGGTCACGGGACCCTTGGCGCCGGCGCTCAACCAATAATCCAGGATCGCGCCGTTCGGCGGGTTCGCCGCCGTGGGCTCGTCCCGGTGCAAGGGCGTGCCGGTGAAGAACGCGAGGTGCACGCGCACCGCGTCGGCCGGTTTGAACAACGCGACCGGCGCGGACGCCGCGACACCCAACTGGCGCAGCGCGGATACGTCGTCCAGCACCCAGAACGCGCGGCCGTGGGTGGCGATGACGAGGTCGTCATTGTAGGCGTCGTGGTGCACGTCGATGTCGCGGATCGAGGTCACCGGCAGGTTCAGCTGCAACGGCTGCCAATGGTCGCCGTCGTCGAAGGAGACGTACATGCCAAGCTCGGTGCCGGCGTAGAGCAGGCCTTTCTGCAGCGGGTCCTCGCGCACTACGTTGACGAAGCTGCCGGCCGGGATGCCGGCCGAGATGAGCGTCCAGCGCTTGCCGCCGTCGTGGGTGCGGTAAATGTACGGCGTGTAGTCGTTCACCCGGTGCGCGTCGATGGCCGCGTAGACGGTGTCGGCGGAGAAATGCCCCGCCTCGAGGATGCCCACCTTGTACCAGGCGGGGTTGCCCTTGGGGGTCACGTCCTGCCAGTGCTTACCGCCGTCCTTAGTGCGCCAGATGAGGCCGTCGTCGGTGCCGGCCCAGATATCGTCCGCGCTGAAACGCGAGGGGGCGATGGCGTAGATCACGCCGCGGGCCGGGCCCACGGTCGCCGAGTCCGCCGCGGTGACAGGATCAAGGTTTGCCGGCACCGTGAGTGCCTGACGCGTCAGATCCGGGCTCAGCAGCGCCCAGTGCTTGCCGCCGTCGCGGGTGCGGAACAGGCGCTGGTTGCCGAAGTAGAGCGCGTGCGGGTCCTTGGGCGAGAAGCTGAGCGGCAGGGTCCACTCGCCGCGGTAGATGCCGGGGTAAGCGAGGGTCGGGTCCACGCTGGCCGTCTGGTTGCTCCTGCGGTCGAGCTTGTCCACGGTGCCGCCGTAGACGAGATCCGGGTCCAGCGGGTCGGGCGCGATGTTGCCGCTCTCGCCACCGGCGGTCACCTCCTGGAACTGCATCATGCTGATGCCATCGGCGTTGCTGTCGGTGCGCTCCGGCACCGCGGCGGCGCCGGAATCCTGCTGCGCGCCGTACACCCAGTAGGGGAAACGGTTGTCGGTGATCACGTGGTAGAACTGGCCGGTGGGCTGGTTGTACCAGGATGACCAGGTCGCGCCGCCGTTGGTGCTGATGATCGTCCCCTGGTCCACGCCCGCGATCATGCGCCGGCCGTCGTCCGGGTCTATCCACAGCGTGTGGTAATCGGCGCCGGTCGGGTCGCCCTGGAAGGGCACGAAGGTCTTGCCGCCGTCCGTGGACTTGTACATGGCGGTGTCGCTCGCGTACACCACGTCCGGATCTTTCGGGTCCACCGCCACGCCGGTGAAGTACCAGCCACGGCCCCAGATGCGCTTGTCGGAGGAAACGCGCGTCCAATTGCCGCCAGCGTCATCGGAGCGATAGAGGCCGCCCTCCTGCGCATCCACGAGGGCGTAGACGATGGAAGGATTCGAGGGCGCCGTGGCGAGACCGATGCGCCCCAAGCCTTCCGCCGGGAAGCCGTGGCCCGTGACCGGGCTCCAGGTATCGCCGCCGTCCGTGGATTTATAGAGGCCGCTGCCGGGGCCCTTCGAGGGCGGATATACGTTCCAGGGCGGGCGGCGCGTCTGCCACAGCGCGGCATAGATCGTCTTCGCGTCAGCGCCGAAGGCCAGGTCGATGGCGCCGGTGTCCGCGTCCTTGAAGAGCACTTGCTGCCAGGTCTTGCCGCCGTCGCGGGTGCGGTACACGCCGCGCTCCGGGTTGGGTCCGTAGGCGTGGCCGAGCGCCGCCACGTAGGCGATGTCGGCGTTGGCGGGATCCACCAGGATGCGGCCGATCTGCTGTGAGTCCTCGAGACCGATATGGCTCCAGGACTTGCCCGCATCCACCGACTTGTACACGCCGTTGCCGTAGCCGATGTCGGAGCGCATGTCCGCCTCGCCGCTGCCGACATAGATGACCTTCGGGTCCGTGGGCGCGAGCGCGATGGCACCGATTGAGCCCACCTGCACGGCGTCGAAGATCGGGTGCCAGGTGCGGCCCGTGTCGTCGGTCTCCCACACCCCGCCGTCCACCGAGCCGAAATAGAAATGCTTCGGCTCGCCGCGCACGCCCGTGACCGCGAGCACGCGCCCGCCGCGGAACGGCCCG
>DATIEQ010000291.1:0-5735 GCA_035455665.1 Gammaproteobacteria bacterium
CCGAGTACGAAGAAAGGCGCCAAAAGAAGGGCGCCCGAAGGCGCCCCTGAGGACCGATCCTGATCTTCCGTCAGTTCGACAGGCGGATGTCGCCGCTCAAGGTGCGGGCCGTCACCTGAGCCCCGCCGTTGCCGCTGGTGAAGTGCAGTTCCTCGCCCGGGCTGTACTTGCTCACCCGCGTCGGCTTCGGACCGAAGGTGTTGCGGATGTCGCCGCTGAAGCTCGACACGTCGAAGCGTGCATCCGGCGTGGCGCCGAAGTAGAGCTCCACGTCACCGCTCACGTTATGGAACTCGTAGTCCCCGTCCTTCTGCAGCGTGCCCTCGCAGCGCAGGTTGCCGGAGGTGGAGCTCAGGGTGGCGCCGGAGAGCTTGTTATGGCCCACCTTCACGTCGCCGCTCACGCTCGAGGCCTCGAGTGCGCCGTCCATGTCCGTCACGTACACCGTGCCGCTGATGCTGCTGGCGTTGACGTGCGCCTTGGGGCCGGAGCCGTTGATGGTCACGTCGCCGCTGACGCTCTTCGCCTCGATGCGCGTGGAGCTGGAACTCAGGGTGACGTTGCCGCTCACGGTGCCGAGTTCCTGCGCGCCGCTCACGTCCTTGACCACCACGTCCGCGCTCACGGTGCTCACGTCCAGGCGGCTGCCGCGGGGCAGGTCGATCACGAGGTCGCTGCCCTCGTCGTCCTGGTAGTGACGGCCCTCGTGCGGCAGGACCACGCGGATGGTGACGCCGGAGTCGTCGGAGGTGAACTCGAGCCGTTCCGCGCTGGGGCTCAAGGTACCGCTGACGTGCACCTCGTTCTTGTCCCAACCCTCGATGGTCACGTTGCCCGCGAGGTTGTCCACGCGGACGTCGCCGCCGGCTTTCGCGGGACGGCTGTCGTTGAGGGAACGGCTGTAGTCCGAGTCGTCGTCCCGTGCATAGGCACTGCTGGAGGTGAGCGCCAGCAGCGAGAAGCTCGCGACCACGGCGGCGAAGCTCAGCAGCACGTAGGCGATGATGATGGATAGGCGTTTCATAGGTCGGTCCTCGCGGTGTTTCTGGTCTGGAGCTGTTGGGTGGCGGCCATGAGCTGGGCCTCGTTCCGGTAGAGGTCGTAGAGCAGGCCGCGGAGTTGGGTGTTGTTCGGGTCCTTGGCCAGCGCCTGCTGGATGTCCTGCATGGAGCCCTCGATGATGCGCAGGTTCTTCAGGATCACTGCGCGGGTCGCGGGCGAGAGGTTCTGCGCGTTCTGCACGCTGCCCTCCGCGTAGGCGGCGCGGGCGGCGAAGTAGGCCGTGTCGCCGCCGCCGGCCGTGGACGTGGCGAACGACGCCACCTGCGGCGGGCCGCCCGCCTGGCGCGCCAGGCTGAACCACATGCCGGCGGCGCCCACGCCCACCAGCAGGCTGGCGGCGAGGCCGTAGACCCATAGAGGGCGCACCACGGCTCGCGCCGGCCGGCCGATGCGGGCGGCGATGCCGGGCCACAGGTCGCGGCGGGGCGCCACGTCCTGCGGCAGCTTGGCGAGCGCCGCGCGCAACTTGTCGTTCGTGTCGTTGTTCATGACTCCAACCTTGCCCGCAGCAACTGGCGGGCGCGATGTACATGGGCCT
The DNA here is from genome assembly GCA_035455665.1 of Gammaproteobacteria bacterium. GTDB lineage: Bacteria > Pseudomonadota > Gammaproteobacteria > Natronospirales > REEB76 > DASUBN01. The sequence goes on from DATIEQ010000291.1 coordinate 1,601, forward strand.
TGCAGGTGCCGACGGCGAGTCCCGTCAGTTCTGCGATCTCCTCGTGGCTGTGGCCTTCCACGTCGAACAGTACGAACACCATCCTGGCGGCCGGGGGCAGCGCGGCGATGGCCTCCTCGAGGTCCATGCCGAGTTCGGGTCCGGACTCGGGGTCCGGCACGGCGTTCACTGCCTCCTCGTCCTTGAGCGTGAACCAGGCAGCTTGGCGCAGCTGGGTGCGGTGCCGCTCCAGCACCGTGTTCACCGCGATGCGGTGCAGCCAGGTGCCGAAGCTCGACTCGCCGCGGAAGCCGGCGAGGGACTGCCAGGCCTTCACGAACGCGTCCTGGGTGCAGTCTTCCGCCAGTGCCGCGTTGCCCGCGAGCCGCAGGCACACCGCATACACCCGCCCCGAGTAGCGGCGGTAGAGTCGCTCGAAGGCCGCCGTGTCGCCGTCCCCGGCGCGGCGGGCCAGGTCCCGGTCGTCGCCAGCCGCGGTTTCGGCCGGACGGCTCAAGGGCGTGATGGACATGGCCGCTATTTCCATGCCTGTTTGATGCGCGGTTCGGACGCGCGGTTTAGAGAGGCGGGGATAGAAAGCCAAGCATGGAAGCAGATGCCCGCCAGGGGAAGCCCCCGCGCCAGCGGAGGGTACGCAGCCCCCTTGACATATCGAAAAAGTTCGATATACTGATATCCCATGGACCAAGTACTGATCTTCAAGGCTCTAGCGAACAAGTCGCGGCTGCAGATCCTCCAGTGGATGAAGGATCCGGACAAGCACTTCGGCGCCACGCCCCATGGCAAACCCCGCGGGCGGCTGGTATGCGTGGGCGAGATCCAGGAGAAGCTCGGGCTCTCCCAGTCCACCGCCTCCCATTACCTGTCGCTGCTCATGCAGGCGGGGCTGGTGGTGGCACGACGCGATGGCCAGTGGACCTTCTACGAACGCAACGAAGAAGCGCTCAAGGAGATCGGCAAGTTTCTGAAAGAAGTGATCTGAGAAAAGAAGTGATCTGAAGTCTTAAGGATCGCTTCCGCGCTGTTGCGCATTTTTTTGGATTCTGTATATCGATGTTATTAGATATCTAGAAACACCTTAATGAACTGGAGAGACGACATGAGCGAACAACTGCTGCTGAAACCCGTGAAGCTGGGACGTTATGAGCTCAATAACCGCGTAGTCATGGCCCCCATGACCCGCGACCGCGCCGACAATCCGGACCTCGCGCCCACCGCATTGCACGCGCTGTACTACGGGCAACGCGCCACGGCCGGACTCATCGTCACCGAAGGCAGCCAGATATCCCCCCAGGGCACGGGTTACATCAACACGCCCGGCATCTATTCGGCCGCGCAGATCGAGGGCTGGAAGAAGGTGACGGAGGCCGTGCACGCCGAAGGCGGGCACATCTTCCTGCAGCTTTGGCACGTGGGCGCCATCTCACACCCGGATTTCCACGGCGGCGCGCTGCCGGTGTCAGCCTCGGCCTTCAACCCCAAGAGCAAGGCCTACACGCCCGCGGGCGAGCTCAAGGAGACGGTGACCGCCCGTGCCCTCGAGGTCCATGAGATCGAGGCGGTGGTCCGGGACTTCGCCCAGGGGGCGAAGAACGCAATCGCCGCCGGTTTCGACGGTGTGGAGATCCACGGCGCCAACAGCTATCTCATCGAGCAGTTCCTGCGCGACAGCAGCAACGCGCGCACCGACGGGTACGGCGGCAGCATCGCGAACCGCGCCCGCTTCCTGTTCGAGGTAGTGGAAGCGGTGGGCCGGGCCGTGGGCTTCGACCGCACCGGCCTGCGCCTCTCGCCGGCGAATACCTGGAACGTGCCGGCGGATTCCGACAGCCGCGCGCTCTACGACTACGTGATCGCGAAACTCTCGGACTACGGCCTCGCCTACCTGCATCTCAGGGATCCAGCGGGCGACGTCTCCGCCATCCCCAACATGGTAGCGAACGTCACCGAGCACTACCGCCGGATCTACAAGGGCACGCTCATCACCAACACCGGCTACACCCGCGAGACGGGCAACGCTGCGGTCGCTGAGGGCCGGGCAGACCTGGTCGCCTTCGGCGTGCCGTTCATCGCTAACCCGGACCTGGTCGAGCGCTTCCGCGCCGGCGCGGAGCTCGCGAAGCCCGATCAGACCACGTTCTACACGCCTGGCGAGAAGGGCTATGTGGACTATCCCGCCCTGCAGGCGCAAGCCGCCTGAGGGCGGACATTAAGGAGCCTTTTATGAAGATCGCATTGTTCGGCGCAAGCGGCATGATCGGCAGCCGCATCCTCTCGGAGGCCCTGGCACGGGGCCACGCAGTAACGGTTGTCGCCCGGGATCCGTCCAAGCTCAGCCTCGATCACCCCAAGGCGCATGCGCTCAAGGGTGACGTGCTCGATGCCGCCAGCATCACCGCGGCAGTCATCGGCCAGGACGCGGTCATCAGCGCCTACGGCCCCGGTCATCACGGCGACCCGAAGGACGTGGTGAAGGCGGCGCGTGCGCTGGTGGCAGGCCTCAAACCCGCGGGCGTGAAGCGCCTCTTGGTCGTGGGCGGCGCCGGGGGCCTGGAAGTGAAACCCGGCCTCGAACTCGCGGATACACCGGAGTTCCCCGCCGCCTGGAAGGGCATCGCCGATGCCCACCGCGACGCCTTACCCGTGTACCGCAATGCCGACCTGGATTGGACCTACTTCAGCCCGGCGGCCCTCATCCAGCCGGGCGAGCGCACCGGTAAATACCGGATTGGCAGCGACCGGCTGGTGGCGGACGACAAGGGCGAGAGCCGCATCTCGGCCGAGGACTATGCCGCCGCGATGCTGGAGGAGATGGAGCGCCCGCGCCACCTGCGCGCACGCATGACCGCGGCCTATTGACCGATCCCCCGACGTTCGACCGAAAGGAGACTGCCATGCAAAATCTAGTACTGCTCTTGGGCCGCATCCTTATGGCGGCTATATTCGTGTGGTCCGGCTATAACAAGGTCGTGCACTACGACTATGTGCAGGGCTTGATGGTATCGATGGGCCTGCCGGCCTGGTCCATGCCCTTCATCATCCTGTGGGAGCTCGGCGGCGGCTTGGCGCTCCTGCTCGGCCTGTTCACGCGTCCGGTGGCGCTCGCACTGGCGGCCTTCTGCGTGATCTCGGCCTTCATCGCCCATCTGCACCCGGAAGACCAGATACAGATGATCAATTTCATGAAGAACGTCGCCATGAGCGGCGGCTTCCTCTACGTCTGGGTCGTCGGTGGCGGCGACCTGAGTCTCGGCAAGAAGCTCGGCTTGAAGTGGAGCTGAAGCAGGCCGTCGTGTGAGGAAAGAGGGGGCTTCGGCCCTCCCTTTTCTATGGCCTTGCCCAGGTAATAAACGCCTCTATAGTAGGGTCTTAGGCGTATCCCCCTTGAACCCGCTGCGCCCATCCGAGGAGCCGATCATGTTCAGCGCCCTCAAGAAGACCCAGATGATCCCGCCGGCCGCGGCCCTGCCGGGCCGGGCGACGCCGCTCATGGTGCCGGAGAAGCATTTCGTGAACGGCCATCCCTTGAAGCCGCCGTTCCCGGCCGGCCTCGAGCAGGCGGTGTTCGGCTTGGGCTGCTTCTGGGGCGCGGAGCGCAAGTTCTGGAAGACGCCCGGCGTCTACGTCACCGCCGTGGGTTACGCGGGCGGCTACACGCCGAACCCGACCTACGAGGAAGTGTGCAGTGGCCGCACCGGCCACGCGGAAGTGGTGCTCGTGGTCTACGACCCGAAGCAGACGAGCTACGCGAAACTCCTCAAGGTCTTCTGGGAGGCCCACGACCCGACCCAGGGTATGCGCCAGGGCAACGACCTCGGTACCCAGTACCGCTCCTGCGTCTACGCCTACGGCGCGGAGCAGCTCGAGGCCGCACAGCGCTCGCTCGATAACTACCAGGACGCCCTCGCGAAGGCGGGCTACGCGCCCATCACCACCGAAGTGCGTGCGGCGCCGGAGTTCTATTACGCCGAGGACTACCACCAGCAGTACCTGGCCAAGAACCCGGGCGGCTACTGCGGGCTGGGCGGGACCGGCGTGAGCTGCGCGTTGTAAACTGCTGGCCGGGGCCCTCACCCCGGAGTCTCCGGCATGGCGGAAGACGAACACCGTGACGTCAGGCTGAACGACCCGGAGG
>DATIEQ010000292.1:0-10627 GCA_035455665.1 Gammaproteobacteria bacterium
ACGATGCCCACACGCTCGACGTGGTGCGCCAGGGTGCCCAGTACAACGCTGTGGTGGCGGAGATCCCCACCACCGTCAGCACCGCCTACGCCCACGGGGTGATCGAGAACTCGCTGTTCGACGCCGCCACCCGCGCCGGCCTGTCCGACGGCACCACCATGGCGCTCATCCAGCTGTTCGCCTGGGATATCGATTTCGCCCACGACATCCAGAACGGCGACCGTTTCACGGTCATCTACCAGAAGGTCCAGCGCCAAGGCCAGGCGATCACCGACGGTCCGATCCTGGCCGCCGAGTTCGATACCACCGGCAGTTCTCACCAGGTGCTGCGCTATACCGACGCCGCGGGCACCGCCGGTTACTACACGCCCGACGGGCACAGCATCCGCAAGACGCTTATGCGGGCACCCATCAGCTACAGCCGCATCAGCTCCGGTTTCAGCCTGCACCGGATGCATCCCCTGCTCGGTTTCAGCCGCGCCCACCAGGGCGTGGACTACGCGGCGCCGTCCGGCACCCCGGTGAAGGCCGCAGGCGACGGCCGCGTCACGTTCGTGGGAGTGAAAGGCGGCTACGGCAAGTGCCTGATCATCGACCACGGCGGTGGCTACAGCACCCTGTACGCCCATTTGTCGCATTTCAAGGTCGGCATGCACGCCGGCGCGCGCGTCACCCAGGAGCAAGTCATCGGCTTCGTCGGCATGACCGGCCTCGCCACCGGTCCGCACCTGCATTTCGAGGTGCGCATCAACGGCGTGGCGCGCAACCCTCGCACCGTGCCCCTGCCGAACGCCACCCCGGTGCTGGTCGCGGACCGGGCAGCCTTCGACAGCGTCGCCAAGACCCTGCTCGCCGAACTCGGCACCGGCGGCGGCGCACGCGTGGCTTCCGCTGCCGGTGCCGGGTCCGCCCAAGCCAACGCCCACTGACCCGCGCCTGGGGGATCCATGGGCGAACTCTTCATCGGGCTCATGTCCGGCACCAGCGCCGATGGCATCGACGCGGTGCTCATGGCGTTCGACCCTGCTCCGAAGCTCCTCGCCACCCACTACACCCCTTACGCCGATTCTCTACGCAGTCGCATCCGCCGCTTCGCCTCCGCTGCCTACGCCGCTGACGCGATAGACGAGCTCGGCGCCCTGGATGCGGAGCTGGGCCAGTTGTTCGCCGCCGCCGCGCTCGCGTTGCTCGAGGAAGCGAGGGTAGGGCCTGCACGCGTCAAAGCCGTGGGCAGCCATGGTCAGACGGTGCGCCATCGTCCCCGCGGCCCGCACCCCTTCACCCTGCAGATCGCCGACGCCAACGTGATCGCCGCGCGCACGGGTCTCACGGTGGTGGCGGACTTTCGCCGCCGCGACGTGGCACTCGGCGGTCAGGGGGCACCGCTCCTGCCCGCGTTCCACCGGGCGGCCTTCGGGCATGCGTCGGAGGAGCGGGTGGTGGTGAACATCGGCGGCATCGCCAACATCACCCTCTTGCCGCCCCAAGGCGAAGTGCGCGGCTTCGACACGGGTCCCGGCAACGTGCTCATGGACCACTGGAGTCGTGAGCACCAGGGCAAGCCTTACGACTCAGAAGGTGCGTACGCCGCCACCGGGCGAGTGGACGATGCGCTGCTCACACGCCTGCTTGCGGACCCCTACTTCGCCGCGCCACCGCCCAAGAGCACCGGCCCCGAGCACTTCAATGCCGCTTGGCTCGAGCAGGCCCTGGGCACGTCACGGCGCAAGCCCGAGGACGTGGCGGCCACGCTTGCCGAACTCACCGCCCGCTCGATCGCCGAGGCGGTGAGACGCCAGGCGCCGGGGGTGAAGCGCGTGTATGCCTGCGGCGGCGGTGCCCACAACATGCACCTCATGGCGCGCCTCGCGTCGCTCTTGCCGGGCATCACGCTCGCGAGCACCGCCGCGCTCGGCATCGATCCGGACTGGGTGGAGGCGGCGGGCTTCGCCTGGCTCGCCCGCGAGACCCTGGAACGGCGCCCCGGCAACCTGCCCTCGGTCACGGGCGCCGCACAGTATTCGATCCTGGGCGCCATCCACCCCGGAAAATAAAAAGCGCCTTCATAGGCGCCTTCTTCAGCCGCAGCGTCGAAACCTCAGACGGTGAACGAGGAGCCGCAGCCGCACGTGGTCGTGGCGTTCGGATTGCGTATCACGAACTGCGCCCCCTCCAGGCCCTCGCTGTAGTCGATCTCGGCGCCCGCCAGGTACTGGAAGCTCATGGGGTCCACCAACAGCGTCACCCCTTCGTTCTCCACCCGGGTGTCGCCGTCCTCCACCTTCTCGTCGAAGGTGAAGCCGTACTGGAAGCCGGAACAGCCGCCGCCGCTCACGAACACGCGCAGCTTGAGGGCGCCGTTGCCCTCCTCCTCGATGAGCTGCTTCACCTTGCGGGCCGCGGCGTCCGTGAAGACGAGCGGGGCCGGCGGGGCATCGGGGGGGGTGCTGTGGGTCGCGATGTCGTGCATGGGTATCAGTATATCAGCCGCGCCGCCCACCCTGGGCCGGCGGGGCTTCCGCCGCGCCGTCGCGTTGGTGGCTGAGCGCCAGCACCGGACCGGCGGGTTTGTGCACCATCTTGCCGTTGACGGCGGCGCCCACGGCGATCTCCACCGTGTTGTAGTGCACGTCGCCGTTCACCCGCGCCTGCGCACCGAGCTCCAGGCGCTTCTCCGCGTATACGTCGCCCTCGACCGTGCCGTTGATGAGCACATGGGGCACGCGCACCTCGCCGCGGATGACCCCGTGCTGGCTCAGGCTCAGCATGGAATCGGTGCCTTCCTCGGCGGCGACGTTGCCGTGGATCTCGCCGTCCACGTGCAAGCCGCCGCTGAAGCGCAGGTCGCCGTTGAGGCGGCTGTTGCGCCCCACCAGCGTGTCGATGCGCGTCTTGGACTGTTTCTTGTCGCCGCCGAACATAAGATGTACCTCTGTGGGATCGACCTCGGATCAGATGATCACGCTGGTCCAATCGAAATTCTGCTGTACCGGGCCGTGCCCGCTCTCCTGCACCGTCACCTCCACCCTGCCGGGTAGGAAGCCCACCGGGAAAAACGCGTCGCCCTCCAGGTTCTGGAAATACTGGAAGCCGAAACCGAGCGCGGTCTTGCCGTTGGGTGCGAGGTCGTGCGCGTCCAGGATCACGGGCTTGCCGTCCTGGACGCCGTAGATCTTCACCGCCACGTTCCCCGACACCCTGAGCTCGCGGGTGCGCACCTGGATCAACACCAGGCGGTAATGATACAACCGTGGCGCGCCGCCGTTGGTGAATTTGACACTCTGCACACGGATGCCCTCCTCCCCCGCGCCCGGCGAGACGATGCCTTTGTAGAAACTGAGTTCCTCCTGCTGGTCCGCGAGCTTGCGTTGCAGCTCTTCGAGAGAGCTCTGCACCTGCTGACGCGAGGCTTGGTCCACCTGGCGCTGTCGTTGGAGCACGGTGATCTGCTCGTTGAGCGCCTCTTCCCGCGCCTGGGCCTCGGCGAGCGCGTCCTTGAGGGCGACGGCCGCGCGCCGATCGAAGCCGGCGCGGGATTCGCCGTAGATGAACGCGCCCCAGATGGAGGCGGCCACCGCCGCGGCGAGGCCGAGGGCGATACCCCAGGTCCTCCAGGGCTGATGATGCTTGACGATGAGACGGGTCATGCGGCGGCTTGAAGATCGATGCGGGTCGACGGGGCGGAAGAAGCGTAATGGTACGCGCGCGAGGAGGCCCGCGCCAGCGCCGGTGCTAGAATCCCGCGAGTTGCGCCGCCGGGTGAGCCCATGCTCTGGATCAAGGCCCTGCACATCATCTTCATGGTCACCTGGTTCGCGGGACTCTTCTACCTGCCGCGGCTCTTCGTCTACCACGCCCAGACGCAGGACGAGGCCGGGCGGGCGCGTTTCATGGTGATGGAGCGACGGCTGTTCTTCCTCATGAGCTTGGGCGCCATCAGCACCCTGGTGCTCGGTCTGATACTGCTGTTCCGCTGGTGGTGGCCTGCGCCGCTGTGGCTGCACATCAAGCTCGGGCTGGTGGCGCTCCTCACCCTGTACCACCTCTACTGCCACCGCCTCATGCAGGACTTGCGCCTCGGCCGGCGCCTCAGGAGCCCGCGTTTCTACCGTGCGTTCAACGAGATCCCCACGCTGTTGCTCATCGCCATCGTGCTGCTCGCGGTGCTCAAGCCTGTGTGAGTGCCCGACTTGGGCCTTAGTGTTACCTGGGTTTCTGCATAATATCTTGATTTATATGCGGTTAATTCATTTCCCTGAATATAAATGAGAATCATTGTCATTTAAGTTCTGCTTATGTATCCTGCTGTCTACGCCACCGCCCGCACCGCCCGTATGCTTCAGCGTGCCTACAAGCTCCGCGCCCGACTCCCGCTCCTGCTGCTCCCGGTCTGGGTCGCGAGTGCCGTGTGGAGCGGGTCTGCACAGGCGGACGCCCCTACCCGCGAGCTCAGCATCCGCGGGCGCGGCTTCAGCCCGGCGGAACTCAACCTGCCGGCGGGCGTGCAAGTGCAGCTCCTCATCCATAACGAGGATGACTTGCCGGCGGAGTTCGAGAGCTACGACCTGTCCCGGGAAGTGGTGGTGCCGGCCCACGGCCAGGTGAAGGTCTACCTCGGCCCCCTCGACCCGGGCCGTTACCGCTTCTTCAACGACTTCTACCCGTCCGCCGAAGGCTGGGTGGTGGTCGCAGCCGCCGGCAAGTAATCCATGCTCGGCACAGCCATCGTCGTCTTCCGGGAGATCATCGAGGCCGCGCTCATCATCGCCATCGTGCTCTCCGCGAGCCGGGGCATCGCCGCGCGCGGACGCTGGGTCGCCTCGGGCATCGTGCTGGGTCTCGCCGGCGCGGGCCTGGTGGCGGCGTTCGCCGGCGTCATCGACAGCGCCTTCTCCGGCAACGGCCAGGCGTTGCTCAACGCCAGCATCCTGCTGGCCGCCGTGGGCATGCTCGGCTGGCACAACGTCTGGATGAGTTCCCACGGCAGGAGTCTCGCCGCCGAGGTGCGCGAGGTGGGCGAGGCGGTGCAGAGCGGCCGGCGGCCGCTCACCGCCCTCATGGTCATCACGCTCGTGGCGGTGATGCGCGAGGGCTCCGAAGTGGTGCTGTTCCTGTGGGCCTTCGCCACCGGCGGCGAGAACGCCATGAGCATGCTGGCAGGCGGGCTTGCGGGCCTGGTCGCAGGCGCATCGGTGGGCGCGCTCATGTACCAGGGCTTGTTGCGGATCCCCCTGCGTCACTTCTTCACCGTCACCGGTTGGCTGGTGCTGTTGATCGCGGCGGGACTGGCCGCCCAGGCGGCGGGCTTCCTCGATCAGGCAGGGCTCCTCCCCGCCCTCGGTAACGGCTTGTGGGACACGTCCCGCGTGCTGGACCAGGGCAGCCTCGCGGGGCGGATGCTGCATGTACTGGTGGGCTACACCGCGCGGCCCTCCGGCCTGCAGCTCCTGTTCTACGTGTCGACGCTGGCGCTGATCCTGGGTCTCATGCAATGGGCCGACCGGCGCCACCGCGATGGCCGGCCCGCGAACCCCTGACTGAAGAATGGAAAGAGTCCATGTCCCTGTCTAAGCCGATCCGCCTCGCCGGCCTCCTGACCCTATCCCTCCTCCCTACGCTCGCGGCCCACGCCGACGACTTCGTGGTCTATTCCCCGTACGTGATAGACGGCCAGACGGAGTTCGAGTTCCGGGGTCACGACTCGAAGGATAGCGACCCCACGCTCGACGGCGAGCGAGCCTATCAGTTCGCCTTCGGCCATGCGTTCGCCGACTGGTGGCGGCCGGAGATCTACGCCGCGCGCTACGCGCGCGAGCCGGGCGGCACGACCCGTTTCCAGGGTTACGAGTTCGAGAACGTCTTCCAGCTCGCCCCGGCAGGCGAGTGGTGGGCGGATACGGGCTTCCTCGCCTCCTACGAATACAACGGCCCGGTCAACGCCCCCGCGGACCTGGAGTTCGGGCCGCTCTTCGAGAAGCGCACCGGCCGGCTGCGCCAGAGGCTTAACCTCATCTGGGAGAAGGAGCTCGGCAGTGGCGCCTCGGGGGAATACGCGTTCCGCGGCACCTACGCCCTCAATTACTTGTGGCGCACCGGGTTCGCGCCGGGGCTCGAGGCTTACTACCGTCCAGCCGACGACAGCCGCCAGCTGGGTCCCTCGTTGTACGGCGAGCTCTACCTCGGCGATGGGCATAGCGAACTGGAATACAGCGCCGCCCTGCTCCTCGGTCTCAACCGCGGTGCACCGGACAGGACGCTCGTGCTCAGGCTCGAATACGAATTCTTTTGACCGCGGCGTCTGAGCTAAACTGCAGCCTCACGCGTCTGCCGAGGGACCGCCCATGCCGACTCCATCCGGTCTCAAGATCCGCGGCGCGACGCCCGCCGACGCCGCGCTCATCCTCTCGCTCATCCGCGAGCTCGCCGAATACGAGAAGCTGGCTCACGAAGTCACGGCCACCGAGGCGGGCTTGAAGTCGACGCTGTTCGGTGCGCATCCCTCCGCCGAGTGCGTGATCGCCGAGTTTGACGGCGAGCCCGCGGGCTTCGCGCTCTTCTTCCATAACTACTCGACCTTCCTGGGCAAGCCCGGCCTCTATCTCGAGGACCTGTACGTCAAACCGGAGTTGCGCGGCAAGGGCCTGGGGCGTCGCCTGCTCGCTCATCTCGCGGCGCTGGCCCTGAGCCGCGGTTGCGGACGCTTCGAGTGGGCGGTGCTGGACTGGAACGAACCCGCGATACGCTTCTACAAGAACCTGGGCGCGCGGACCATGGACAGTTGGAAGATCCACCGTCTGACGGGCGATCGCTTGGAGGCGCTCGCGGCCGAAGCCTGAGCTCAGGGCCCGCGGCGGCGTTGGCGGTGCGGCCGGCGCCGGGCGGGCGCGAGCGGTGCGCCGCCTGGAAAGAGCAGCGGTGCCAGCTCGCTCAGGGCCTGCCGGTACACACCGCGCTTGAAGAAGACCACCTCCCCCAAGGGATGCCAGTAGTCCACCCAGCGCCACGCGTCGAACTCCGGCTCCGCACTCAGGTCGAGCCGCAGATCCCGGTCCTCGCCCAGGAAGCGCAGCATGAACCAGCGCTGCTTCTGCCCGATGCAGAGCGGCAACGCGTCGCGCCGCTGGTAGCGCTCGGGCAGGCGATACCGCAGCCAATCCTTGCTGCCGCCCAGGAGCTCCACCTGGGCGGCCGTGAGCCCCACCTCCTCCTCCAGCTCCCGGTACAAGGCCTGCTCGGGGCTCTCCCCCGGCTTCAAGCCACCCTGGGGGAACTGCCAGCCGGCGCGACCGACGCGCCGCGCCCAGAAGAGTTGCTCGCCGCGCGCGAGCACGATACCGACGTTGGCGCGGAAGCCGTCGGCGTCGATGACCGCATCAGTGGTGAGAGCCTCGTGGATACCCATAGCGGCAGTCTTCCACAAAGCACCGGGCCTGCAAAGAGCCGCACTTGGTACACTGTGGGCTCCGCAAGAACGACACCGCACTCACGTGAAACTCGCGCTATTCGACCTGGACCACACGCTCTTGGACGGCGACAGCGACTCCCTGTGGGGCCAGTACCTGGTGCGCGAAGGCGTGTTGGACGGCGAGCGCTACGCCCGGGCGAACGCGCGTTACTACGCCGACTACCGGGCGGGCAGACTCGACATCCACGAGTTCCTGGCCTTCGGCCTCAAGCCCCTGGCGGACAACGATCCGGCACGGCTCGAGGCCTGGCGCGAACGTTTCGTGGCGGACTCCATCCTGCCGCGCATCCCCGCCGAGGCGCGCGCGCTCCTCGGCCGCCACCGCGAGGCCGGGCACGTGCTCGCCATCATCACCGCGACCAACAGCTTCGTCACCGCACCCGTCGCAGCGGCACTCGGCGTGCCGCACCTCATCGCCACCGAGCCGGAACGGGACGGCGGACGGTTCACGGGACGGATATCGGGCGTGCCTTGCTTCCGCGAGGGCAAGGTGACGCGGCTCAAGGAATGGCTGTACGAGGAGGCTTACACACCGGAGGAGACCTGGTTCTACTCCGACTCCCATAACGACCTGCCGCTGCTCACCGCAGTGCAACATCCGGTAGCCGTGAATCCGGACGAGGTCCTGCTACGGACCGCCCGGGAGCGCGGCTGGCCGGTGCTGCACCTCAAGGCCGCGGCCACGGCCGCCTGAGCATGCCGCGTCCGCGCTTACCCCTCGCTTGGCTGGTGGTGCTGCTGTTGTTGGCAGCCGCGGCATTCCTTGCCTCCCTCGCCATCGGCAGCGCACCGCTTTCCCTGGGGCAACTCGCGGACGCGCTCGGCGGCCATGCCGATCCGCTGCCGACGACGCTCGTCATGGAGCTGCGCTTGCCGCGTAGCGTGAACGCCTTCGCCGTGGGCGGCTTGCTCGCCCTCGCCGGGGGGCTCATGCAGGTGCTGCTGCGCAACCCGCTGGCCGACCCCTATATCCTCGGCGTCTCCGGCGGTGCGGCGGTGGGCGCACTCGGAACGCTGCTCGCCGGTCTCGCGGGCCTGTGGATCAACGGCGGCGCCTTCCTGGGCGCGCTGTTCTCGACGCTGGTGGTGTTCGCCCTCTCCCACGGCCGCGGCGGTTGGACACCGACCCGCCTCTTGCTCACCGGCATCGCGGTGGCAGCCGGTTGGGGCGCCGCCATCAGCCTGATGCTGGTGCTCGGCAGCGATGCGAGCCTGCACAGCATGTTGTTCTGGTTGATGGGCGACTTCTCCTACCAGAGTTCGGGCACGCTGGCGCTGCCGGTGTTGGCCGTCGGCTTGCTCGCGGCGCTTCCCTTCGCCCGTCAGCTCAACGTGCTTGCCCGCGGCGAGACCTTGGCCGAGGCGCTCGGCATCGCCGTACGCCCACTGACCGTCGCCATATATATAGTGGCCTCGCTGTTCACGGCGGTGGCGGTCGCTCAGGCGGGCGCCATCGGCTTCGTGGGCCTGGTGGTGCCCCACATGCTGCGCCTCACCATCGGCGCCGATCACCGCCGGCTGTTGCCGGGCGCAGTGCTGCTCGGTGGCAGCCTGCTCTTGCTCGCCGACACACTGGCACGCACCGTGGCGGCGCCGCGGCAGCTACCCGTGGGGGTGGTGACCGCCGCCATCGGCGTGCCGCTGTTCCTCTACCTGCTGAACCGCGCCCGGGGACCCTTGTGAGCGGCGCACGGCTCACGGCGGAGAGGCTCTCCGTGCGCATCGCCGGCCGCTGGGTTTGCCGCGACCTGGATCTCGCCCTCGATCCCGGCACCCGCCTCGGGGTGCTGGGCTGCAACGGCGCCGGCAAGACCACGCTGCTCCACACCCTCGCCGGCCTGCGCCGGCCCGAAAGCGGGCGGGTGCTGCTCGACGGCACGCCGCTCGCCTCGCTGCCGCGGCGTCGTATCGCGCAGCGACTAGGTCTCTTGATGCAACAACCGGAGGACGGCTTGCCCGCGAGCGTGCTCGAGACTGCGCTCATCGGCCGGCACCCGCATCTGGATTTCTGGCGCTGGGAGTCCCATGCGGACGTGGCCATCGCCCGTCGCGCGCTCAAGGCCGTGGGCCTCGACGGTCTTGAGCAGCGCGCCCAGACGGCGCTCTCCGGCGGCGAACGCCGGCGCCTCGACATCGCGACGGTGCTTGCCCAGGACCCGGGACTCTTCCTGCTGGACGAGCCGGCCCATCAACTGGACCTGCATCACCAACTCGGGCTGCTCGAGTTGCTGCGACGCCACACGGAGCTGGAGGGCCGCAGCGTGGTCCTGAGCCTGCACGACATAAACCTGGCGGCGCGCTTCTGCAGCAGCATCCTCATGCTGTTCGGCGACGGCGAGGTGCTCCAAGGCAAGGCGGCGGACGTTCTCACCCCGGCGAACCTGACGCGGCTCTATCGGACAGAAGTGCGCAGCCTCCCCTGGGATGGGGGACGCGCGTTCGTGGCGGGGTGAGCAGCATAGCTGCGAACGGGCCGCCAAGGATGGCGGCCCTGGACTTTCGGCGGAGCAGGAAGCGCGCAGCCGAACGGATGCCTTGGTGAGGTTCTATGGGGTATCCTTGGCGCCCGCGGACGCTGGCGCAGTCCGGCTGTCATAATCCCCGTGTCCATGAGGCCGCACTGATGCCCCGACCGACCCGCCTCCTGCCCCTCACCGCCGTCGTGACGCTGGTCCTGCTCGGCGCCTGCTCGCCGGGACCGAATCCCAACGCGAAGAAGGTGATCAACGCCTGCCTGGCGGTGAGCGCGGCCGATGCAAGCGCCATCGTGGGCGGCGAGCTCATGGCCTACAAGATGACGGGCGACGACGCGCCCCGGGCCATCTGCGAGTACAACACCCAGAGCGCCGACACCATGGCCCTGATCCAGCTGCAGAAGGCGGACGCCATCAAGGACACGGCCGCTGACCTCGCCTCCGACCAGCAGTCGATCCACATGCTGTTCAAGTCGGACGTGAAGCCGCCGGTCACGCATCCCGCCGACGGCTTCGGCGCGGCGGCCTTCTACGCGAACATGACGCCGCGCAAGGACGCCACGGTGGTGCAGCTGCACCTCATCGAGAACGGCTGGAAGGTGACGGCGGTGGTGAACAATCCCAAGGACATCACCACCGGCGAGAAGCAGGCGGCGACCCTGGTGCAGAAGGTCTTCGACAGCATCCA
>DATIEQ010000293.1:0-6680 GCA_035455665.1 Gammaproteobacteria bacterium
GGAAATAGCCCTCGAGCAATTCCCCCCAGTGGCGGCGCTCCGCCGCGGGCACCTTGGCGTAACCGTAGCCCGGCAGGTCCACGAGCCGCCTCTCCCCGTCCACGCTGAAGAAGTTGATCAACCGGGTGCGGCCCGGGGTCTTGCTCACCCGTGCCAAGCCCGAGACGCCTGCGAGGGCGTTCAAAGCGCTGGATTTCCCGGCGTTGGAACGGCCGGCGAAGGCCGCTTCCCGCCCCCGGTCGGGGGGCAGGTCGGCGAGGCTCGCGGCGCTCTTCAGGAAGCGCGTCTGGCGGAAGTCCGGTGGCATGGGCCCTTTTTGATGGACGGTGGAGGCTCAATGGAGCCCTAGTGTAAAATCCCGGGCCATTCCCCGCAGGCTTCGCGCCCTCCCTCCAGGAGCCCAAGAACCATGAAGAACCTCGCCCGCCTGACCCTCGCCCTCGGTCTCGGCCTCTTCGTCTTAGGCGCCGGAGCCGACGGCAGCGCCGATGCCGGCAAGGGCAAGGCCGCGGTCTGCGGAGCTTGCCATGGAACCGACGGCAACAGCGCGAGCCCGCAGTTCCCGAAGCTGGCGGGCCAGAACGCCCCCTATATCGCCGCCCAGCTCGCGAACTTCAAATCCGGCAAGCGCCAGAACCCCATCATGTCCGGCCAGGCCGCCTCCTTGAGCGAGCAGGACATGCAGGACCTGGCCGCCTACTTCGCGTCCCAGACGGTCAAGACCGGTGAGGCGGATCCGGGCATGGTGAAGCAGGGTCAGAGCCTGTACCGCAGCGGCAGCAGCGACAAGAGCGTGCCCGCCTGCCTCGCCTGCCATGGCCCCGATGGCACCGGCAACCCGCTCATGAAGGTCCCGGCCTTGGCCGGCCAGCACAGCGGCTACGTCATCGCCCAGTTGCAGGCCTATGCCGCCGGCCAGCGGACCACCGACCCCAACAAGATGATGGAGACCATCGCCTCCCACCTCAGTCAAGCTGAGATGCAGGCGCTCGCCTCCTATATCGAGGGCCTCCACAGCACGTCCATGCAGCCCTGAGGGAGCCAAACGGGCCGTACACCCGACCCATCCCTGGCGCGTTGTCCCATCTGTACGGATTGAGGTATCCCATGCGATTCCCGCTCTCTCTGGCACTCGCGGCCTTGCTCGCGTCCGCTTCCGCGACGGCGGCTCCGGCCGCCGCCCCGACTCCTGTCGCGCCCGCCAAGACCGCGGCCTACAAGGAAGGCGTCAATTACCAGCCGGTGTTGCCGGCCCAGCCCACCTCCGTCGCCCCCGGCCAGATCGAGGTCATCGATTTCTTCTGGTACAGCTGTCCGCACTGCTTCGAACTCGAGCCCTATCTCGAGATCTGGGAGCGCAGCAAGCCCAAGGACGTGGTGCTGAAGTTCGTGCCGGCCATCGTACGCCCCGAGGCGGAAGCCGGCGCCCGCGCCTATTACGTGGCCGAGGCGCTCGGCATCCTCGATAAGGCCCATGAGGCCATCTACAACGACATCCATATCAAGCACGAGATGGCGGGCACCACCGAGGCGGACTACGAGCGTTTCTTCGGCGCCAACCTGGGCGTCAGCGCCAAGCAATTCGAGAGCACCTGGGGCTCGCCCGCAGTGAACGCGAAGGTCGACCAGGCACGGGTGCTGGCAGCGCGCTACGGCGTGCTGTCGGCCGACGGCGGCGTGCCGACGCTCGCGGTGAACGGCAAATGGATCACCGGCGGCGGCTACGGTCTCGCCTACTCGCAGATCATGCAGGTGGTGAATTACCTGGTGCAGCAGGAGCAGGCGGCGGTTCCGTCCAGCGTGAAATGAAGCGTTCCAAGCGTATCTTTCGAGGTGTGCGATGAAAGGTAAATGGCTGTTCTTCCCCCTGCTATGGCTGCTGTCGGCGGCGGCGTTCGCAGATACGACCAACTTCCAGGCGGGCGTGAACTACCTGACCGTGAGCCCCGCCCAGCCCACGGACGTGAAGCCCGGCCAGATCGAAGTCATCGAGTTCTTCTGGTATGGCTGCCCCCACTGCTTCGCCACCGAGCCCTATCTCGAGTCCTGGCTGCAGCACAAGCCCGCCAACGTGGTGTTCAAGCGCGTCGCGGCCGCCATGCCCGGCTCGGAGTTTTTCCTCGACGCCCAGGCCTTCTACACCGCCCAGGTGCTCGGCATCGGCGACAAGATCCACGAGCCCTTCTTCAACGCCATCCACGTGGACCAGCAGGGTGATCTGCGCGACGACAAGGACGCGCTCAGGACCTTCTTCGGCAAGTTCGGCGTGGCCGCGAAGGACTTCGACGCCACCTGGGATTCCTTCGCGGTGCAGACGCGCATGGGCCAGTCGCAACAGCTCTCCACCCGCTATGGAGTCCAAGGCGTACCGACCTTCATCGTCAACGGCAAGTGGAAGACCGGCGCCGGCTACCAGATGACGTACCCGGACATCGTGAAGTGCCTGGACTTCCTGGTGCAGAAGGAAGAAGCGGGGATAGCGCCAGCCGCGAAACCCGCGGCCAAGAAACACTGACCTAAACCCTACCTTGCCAATATGAACGGGACCTTCAGGTCCCGTTCTTTTTTATTCGCTCAAAAAGCTATCTCAGAAACGTCGCGAGCGAAGGCAGGACGAGGCGCGCGAGGCGAGCAACCGGAGTGTGCTCTAACTGCACATGAGGATTGCGAGCCGATGCGCAACAAAGTCATGCCGAGCGCAGCAGTTTATGAGATAGCTTTCACCAAGCCTTCTCGATGCCTAGGAACCACTCCCGCCCGTCGCCGGGGAAATAGCGGTAATTGCCGAAGGAAAAATCCGCCCGCTCCGCGTAGGCCACGTCGCCGGCATTCAAGAGCTTCGCCGCAAGCGTGTACCCGCCGCCCAAGGCCTGCCGGGCGTAGAGATTGAGAAGGTCGTGGCCACCGTAGCGGTGCTGGTTGGCTTCGTCCAGCCAGTAGCCGCCCACGTGCTGGTACTGGGCCTCGGCGCTGAACGTGTCCCGCGCTTGCCAGCGCAGCCGCAGGCTGGCCAGGGTACGCGGGGCGTACTTCACCTCGTTGCCGTACTGGATCGCGTTGCCCTGGGGGAGCTGGGCGGAGAACGCATACCGGTGCACCGCATAACTCCCGTCCAACAGCAGGCTCCAGTGCTCGTCGAAGTCATAGCTGGCCGCGAGCTCGACGCCGCGGTGGCGGGTGCGCCCGTCGCTCACGTTGAAACCGTTCGAGTCCCGGAAGATGAAGTGGCCCTTCAGCATGTTGTAGGCGTCCGCGTCCCAGTGCAGCGCGCCCGCACCGCCGCGCCAGCCGAGCTCGTAGTCGTCGAGGGTCTCCGGGTTCAGGTCCGCCGTATCCTGCCCTTGCTGCAGCTCGTAGAGTTCCGCCGCCTCCGGCGCACGAGCGCCGCGGCCCAGGTTCAGGTAGAGGCTCTGGCTATCCGAGGGCAGCCAATTCAGGCCGAGCTTCGGCAGCCACAGGACGAACCGGTCGCTGCGGTCCGCCGGGCGGTTGAAGAGACAGCCGGGCAGCGGGCAGGGCGCGCCGCCCGCCTGGACGTCACCCACAGGCAGGTAGTTCACATAGCTGTAGCGCACGGTCTCCGCCCGCAGGCCGCCGCTGAAGATCCACTGCGGGTCGAAGGAATGGGTGAGATGCAGGTAGGCCGCCAGGGTGCGGCCGTCGGCGGCGTAGTCGTAGTGCCTGCCCTGGGGGCGGCTGGCGCTGAAGGGCAGCGGCTGGAACTCCGTATGGTCGCCGTGAGCGTATTCCCCATCGAGACCGTAGATGAGGCCGGTATCGGCTTGGGGCCGGGTGCGTAGCGCGAGCTGCCAGCCGCCGCTGTTCTGGGCGTCGTTCTCGACGGGCTCGCCGGGGATGAAGTGCTGCACGAAGGCCATGCGGTTGCGGCGCACATAGGGCGTGAACTCGAGTTGACGCGACTCGCTCTCGTTCCAGGTCCAGCGGTTCGCGAACAGCCAGCTCTGGGCGTCGCGGTACGCACCGGGCGTGGGGTTCGAGTCCCGGAGCGCCTCGTCCCGGTAGGCATCCAGGCCATAGATGTAACCCGCGGTCTTCTGGTCGAGGTTCGTGGCGGCGAGCAAGGTCTCGCGGTCGACTACGCCGTCCGCGTGATCGAAGCGCAGATCGAATTTCTGCTGGTCGTAACCGGAGTCCGCCCGGAAGCCGCCGTCGTGGGCGGCGTTGGCGCTGATCCTGTAACCGTCCGTGCCACCCCAATCGCCGACCGACGCTTTGACGCGGCTGTAATCGTTGCTGCCGTGTTCCGCGCCCACGCTCTCCGGCGGCGTGAGGTCGGCGGGTTGGGTGAGCACGTTGACGATGCCGTGCAGCGCGTTGCTGCCGTAGAGCGCCGAGCCCGGCCCGCGGATCACCTCCACCGCGAGCGCCTGCTCGATGTTGAGCTCGAGGAGCGCGTTCACGTTGCAGAACCCCGCTGGCTGGATGGGGATACCGTCCTCCAGGAGCAGGAAGGCACCGCAGGCGCCTGCGCCGGTGAACAGCGGCGAGCGCAGCCCCATGAGGCTCTCCTGGCCGCCGCCCGCCGTCACCCAGGCGCCCGGCACGGAGCTGAAGATCTGCGCCGGATGGTTCTCGTCCAGGAGCGTGAGGGCCGCGGCGTCGAGGCGCGCAGTGTTGTCCGGCAGCCGCGCGAGCGGCACGGGCGTGCGGGTGTCCGTCACCGTCACCTGGCCAAGACTGACCGTGTCATCGGCGAGAGCACCGCCGGTCAACACTGCGGCCAAGAATGCTGCTGCGATTCGCACGGCGTTCATCATTGCGGCAGAGCATAGGCAATGAGGTAATCCCCGCGGGTGCTGTCGCCCTTGTACCCGCCGGCGGCGATCACCAGGTATTGCCGGCCGTTGAGGGAATAGGTCATGGGCGTCGCCTGCCCTCCCGCCGGGAGCTTCACTTCCCACAGCAGCTTGCCGGTAGCCGTGTCGAAGGCGCGCAGCCGCTGGTCGGTGAGGGTCGCGGCGATGAACACGAGCCCGCTGGCGGTGACGATGGGACCGCCGAGGTTCGGCACGCCGACGTTCATATGGATGAACGGCGTGTCGCCCAAGGGGATCTGCCACTTGATGGTGCCCGTCGTCATGTCCACGCCCGTGAGGCGCCCCCAGGGTGGCTTCACGCAAGGGATGCCGAGGCTCGACTTGAATGCGGTGCGGCGCATGCCGTAGGGCGTGCCGGTCTGGCGCGCATAGTCGAAGTCCTTGTACTTGCCCGACAT
The DNA here is from genome assembly GCA_035455665.1 of Gammaproteobacteria bacterium. Classification (GTDB taxonomy): domain Bacteria; phylum Pseudomonadota; class Gammaproteobacteria; order Natronospirales; family REEB76; genus DASUBN01. The sequence goes on from DATIEQ010000293.1 coordinate 5,237, forward strand.
GTATTCCTCGTGCAATTGCGCACGCGGCACCAGCGCCACCACGAAGGGCAAATCCATGCTGTTCACCACGGCGATCTGCCGCTCCGGATCGAAGGCGATGCTGCCCCAGTTCATGCCGCCGGCGTTGCCCGGCTGCATGATGGAGTCCTGCGTAGAGGGTGGCTGGAACATCCCCTCGGAACGGTAGGATTCGATGCGTTGGCGGCAGCCGTGGGTGTCGAACCAGGCGATGCCCCAGGCATCGTCCGGCGTGACCGGGTCCTGGCGGACCAGTGCCGGCGGCGCGGCCGGGAAAGGCTGGGTGGGCGAGGGGGTCTCACCGGGCACCGCATCCTGCGGCACCGGCTTCTCGATGATGGGGAAGAGCGGTGTGCCGCTGAGGCGATCGAAGGTGTAGAGGAACCCGGTCTTCGTGGCCTGGATCACCGCATCCACGTGCCGCCCGTCGTGCACGAGATCGACGAGCGCCGGCTGGGACGCCAGATCGTAATCCCACAGGTCGTGGTGTACCAGCTGATATCCCCAGACGAGCTTGCCGGTATCCGCATCCAGGGCCACCAGCGAGTTTGCCCAGCGGTTGTCCCCGGGCCGCTCGCCGCCGAAGAAGTCCGGGCTGGCGGAGCCCGTGGGTACGAACACGAGATGCCGCGCCGGATCCGCGGACAGGGGCGCCCAGGCGTTGGCGGCGCTGGCGAGCTTCACGCTCTCGGGCGTCCACTCCTTGTACACCGGGTTCGAGGGGCCACGCGGTATCGGGTCCCAGCTCCACAGGAGCTTGCCACTCCGGGCGTCGAAGGCGCGCACGATGCCGAGTTCTTCCTCCACGGCGCGGTTGTCGCCGATGGAGGAGCCGACGATCACCTTGCCATCCAGTATCACCGGCGGCGAGGTGACCAGGTAGTTGCGCCACTCGTCGTCAGGTTCGTCCTTGGAATGCACGTCCTTGAGGAGGTTCACCGCGCCTTTGTCGCCGAAGCCCTCACAGGGCTTGCCGGTGGCGGCGTCCAGCGCCAAGAGGCGGCTGTCCAGGGTCGGGGCGAAGATGCGCGCGTGGCAGGCGGACGTTGCCGCGCTCGTCTCGTCCACCCACAAGGACACACCGCGGGACACGCCGTCGGAATAATGCAGGTGGTCGTTCGTGTGGCTGTCGTAGCGCCAGCGGAGCTCACCCGTGGCCGCGTCCACCGCCACCACGCTGGTGCTGGAGGTGGTCAGGTAGAGCACGCCGTCATGGAGGATGGGCGTGGCTTCGAAGGCCGAGCGTTCCCAGTCCTTCACGTCCTTGCCGAGTTCGCCGGTGTGGAAGATCCACGCTACCCGGAGGCCATCCACGTTCGCCGGCGTGATCTGGGTGAGGGGCGAGTAGCGCGTGCCGCCCGCGTCGCCGCCGTAGACCGGCCAGCCGGCGTCCGACGGGGCGGCGAGCACCGCGCCCGTGGCGAAG
>DATIEQ010000294.1:0-4869 GCA_035455665.1 Gammaproteobacteria bacterium
GTCCGAGACATGGATGTGGCGGATGGGATGGGCTTCGGCGGCCATGCCGGCCCATACCCCCATGCCCTGGAAGATGCGGCGGCTGCCCTCGGAGAGAGCCGTGATGCGGTCGTCGAAGCTCGGCTGGGCGCGGCTGCCGAAGGGCACCGCCTCCACCACCGCCACACGGATCGGCAGCGGCGCGAGCGCGGCGGCCAAACTCGCGCCCACGAGCCCTCCGCCCACGATGAGCACGTCGAATTGTTCTGCAGGGATGTTGGACCGCGTCATGACTTAGACGCCGAGCGGCCGCATGCAGGCTTCTACGTCCTCGACGGATTTCGGCAGGGCGCCCGTGAGCACGTCCGGCTCGCCCTTGGTCACGAGCACGTCGTCCTCGATGCGCACGCCGATGCCCTGGAAACGCTTCGGCGCGCCCTTCGTGCCGGGCGCGATGTAGATGCCGGGCTCCACGGTGAGCACCATGCCGGGTTCGAGCTCGCGCCACTCGTCGCCAACCTTGTAGTCGCCCACGTCGTGCACGTCGAGCCCCAGCCAGTGACCGGTGCGGTGCATGTAGTAGGCCTTGTAGGCCTGCTCCTTGATGAGCTTCGGCACGCTGCCCTTGAGCAGGCCGAGCTTCACGAGGCCCGCGGTGATCACCTTCACCGCCTCCTCGTGGGGCGCGTTCCAGTGCTTGCCGGCCCGCGCCTGGTCGATGGCCGCGAGCTGCGCCTTGAGCACCACCTCGTACACCGCGCGCTGCTCCTCCGTGTACCGCCCGTTCACCGGGAAGGTGCGGGTGATGTCCGAGGCGTAGCAATCGAGTTCGCAGGCCGCGTCGATGAGCACCAGGTCGCCGTCCTTGAGCGGCTGGTTGTTGTCGTTGTAGTGCAGGATGCAGCCGTTCTCGCCACCGCCCACGATGGGGTTGTAGGCGGGGACGCCGCCGTGGCGGCGGAACTCGTGCAGGAACTCGGCCTCGAGCTCCCCCTCGTTCATGCCCGGCCGGCAGGCGCCCATGGCGCGCACGTGGGCGCGCACCGACACCGTGGCCGCCGCCCGCATCGCGACCACTTCCGCCTTGCTCTTGTAGAGCCGCATGTCGTGCAACAGGTGTTCCAGCGACACGAACTCCTGGGGTGACTGCATGCCGGTGCGGTACTGCGCCTTGAGCTGGTTCACCCAGCCGATGACGCGCTTGTCGAAGTCCGGGTAGGCGCCCATGGTGTAGAACACCCGCTCCGAGCGCTCCATGAGCCCGGGCAGGATGTCGTCGATGTCGCTCACCGGGAACGCATCGTCGGCGCCGTAGTCGCGGATTGCGCCCTCGGGCCCGGCGCGTCGGCCGTTCCAGGTCTCCAGGGTGGGGTCGCGGTCGCGTACGAACAGGATGTGCTCCGCGGGCTCGCGTCCCGGCACCAGCACCATCACCGCCTCCGGCTCCGGGAAGCCCGTGAGGTACTGGAAGTCGCTGTCCTGGCGGAAGGGGTAATGGCTGTCGCGGTTGCGGATGCGCTCCCGGGCCGCGGGCACGATGGCGATGGAGTCGGGACCCATCATGCGCATCAGCTCACGGCGGCGGCGGGCGAATTCCTGTTGTTGCATCGGATCTATCCCTTCCTCACAAACTTGCCAAAAGCGTCGCGAGCGAAGGTAGGGTTTGCCGCGTGCGGCAAGCGGGCGAACAGGATGTTCGCCCTGGACCATGAGCGAAGCAGGATAGCGAAGCGAAATGGAGCGCGCATTTTCTTAGCTCCTGAGTCATACCGGCTGCTCTTGGGCATCCTGCCCTCCGCAGCATAAGGCCATCCCTGGCCAAAAGCGCAGCAGCTTTTGGGCCTGTTCAGTGTAGAGCGGCGGAGGGCGGTGACCCGCGCGCAGACCTAAGCTCCTCGAAGAGGAGCTGCACGCCGACCCGCAGGTATTCGACGATCTCGGTGTAGGCCGCCTCGTCCTCCTCGCTCGCGCCCTCGCCCTCGAAGCCGGCCTGGGCGATCTGGCCCATGTCGCGCAGCACCTCGCCCGCCTCGTCCGGGAGCGCGTCGAGGTCCATGCCCTGGCCGCCCAGGCCCACGCCGTAGAGGAAGCCCTGGCACCATTCGCCGAGCGCCTCGGTGCGCTCGCTCAAGGTCGTCTCGTCGTCCGGCAGGAGCGGACTGAACTGCAGCGCGCCCTCGGTGAGCGCGTTGCGGGTGGCATCCTTGAGCGCCGCGAGCTCCTTGCGGCAGCGGTCGGTGGGCAGGCCCGCTGCCGCATCCTCGCCCAGGATGTGCTCGAGCCAGGCCTCCGCGCCGTCCACCCCCACGCACAGCACGCCGCAGAGCGTGCCGTGGGATTCCGCCGCGTCGCAGGCGGCGCGGGCGCGGGTCAAGGTCTCTTGCAGGGAGGTGAACGTGGTGGCGGACATGCGGTCGGAGGAAGGCATGGACTCGGCATATCCTACACCCCCGCCGCTCCCACCCCTAACGCCCAACGCGTTGACCGGCACCGGTCCCGGCCCTAATATCCATGCCGCATGAGCAGCGAAAAAGCCCGCGCACTCCTTGACCAGGAACTGATCCGGCTCGAAGCCCGAGTCGAGGAACTGGTCGCCACCTGCGGCAAGCTGCACGGCGAGAACCACAGCCTCCGCGAACGCCTCGAATCCCTCACCTCCGAGCGCGCCAACCTCCTCGCGAAGAACGACGAGGTACGGGGCCGGGTGGAAGCCATGATCACCCGCCTGAAGTCCCTGGAGGAGAGCGCATGAGCGAGGAACTGCCCCGCGTCACGGTGCGGCTGCTGGACAAGGAGTACCAGGTGGCCTGCCCCGAGGATGAGCGCGCCGCCCTGCTCGAGTCCGCCGAACTCCTCAACCGCAAGATGCGGGAGATCCGCGACAGCGGCAAGCTCGTGGGCCTGGACCGGATCGCGGTCATGGCCGCCCTCAACCTCTCCCACGAGATGCTGCAAGGCCGCACCGCCAGCTCCTCCGCCGACGACCGGTTCCTGGGGCGGATCCGGGTGCTGAACGACATGATCGCCGGCGCGCTCGGCGCCACCCACTAGCAGCCAATTCGGGTTTGTACAGGCTTGCCAGGACCCCCCGATGGGTGCATGGTAAATACCGGTACCTTCTGCGGTGTGCGATACGGGCTGGGTAACCCCTTGAGCCTAAATCAAAACCCCGGAGCGTGGTTTGTCGATGACGGTGTGCATGTCCGCCATGTAGCGGAAAGCCTAAAGCATCGCGGCTGGCTCCACTTGAACCTGCGGTTCAAGGGCAAAGGCTTGTAACGGCAAAGGCGGAAGGTGCCACTTATTCCTCCCCCGCCGCTTCCATGAAGCGAGACGATCTGCGCCGGCGCATCCGCGACGCCCGCCGCGGCCTGGCGCCGCAGGTGCGGCGCGCTGCGGCCGAGGCAGCCGCGAAACACGTGCTCGCGCTCCCCGCGTACCGCGACGCGCGCCGCCTCGCGGTGTACATGGCGGTAGATGCGGAACTGGATCCGGAACCGCTGCTCGCGAGCGCCCGCGCCGACGGCAAGGAAGCCTACCTGCCGGTGATCTCCACCGCCGGCGACCGCTTCCTGCACTTCCAGGCCTACGCCGCCGGCACGCCGCTGCGTCCCAACCTCTACCGCATCCCCGAACCCGTGAACGATCCGCGTAGCGCGCTTCGGCCGGCGGAACTGGACCTCGTGTTGGCGCCGCTCGTGGCCTTCGACACCCGCGGTCACCGCCTCGGCATGGGCGGCGGCTACTACGATAGGAGCTTCGCGTTCCTCAAGGACCGCCACGTCCGCAAACCGCTGCTCATCGGCCTCGCCTATGAGTGCCAGAAGGTGGCGACCTTGCCCGCTGAGAGCTGGGATGTGCCGCTCGCAGGCGTTGTAACAGAGCAACAGTTCTATCCCTTCGCACCCACATGAGCATCCGCGCATGCGCTACTGGTTGATGAAATCGGAGCCGGACGTGTTCGGCATCGACCATCTGGCGAAGGCGCCGAAACGTACCGCGAGTTGGGATGGAGTGCGCAATTACCAGGTGCGCAACCTCCTCCGGGATGAAATAAAGTTGGGCGACCGGGTGTTCTTCTACCACTCCAGTTGCCCCGAACCGGGCGTCGCCGGCGTGATGCGCGTGACGAGCAGTGCGCACCCGGATGTCACCCAATTCGACCCGCAGAGCGAGTACCACGACCCCAAGAGCACGCGCGCCAACCCCCGTTGGTACGCGGTCGACGTCACGCTCGAGGAACGCTTCAAAACCCCGGTTTTCCTGCAGGAATTGCGCGAATCTCCGCCGCTCAAGGGCCTGCAGACATTGCGTCGCGGCAACCGCCTGTCCATCACTTCGGTGACCGCCGCCGAGTGGAAACACATCCTCAAACTCGCGCATGCGAAGTGACGTCGCGCGCTCCGTTCGCACCCGGAGATGCGTCCGCTGAAGTGTGCGACGCACGTTTGCACGCCGCTTGCATGCGGTTCGTATGTGCTTGAAAACTGGAAATTTGTATTTTCTTGTATATACTCATGGACGTGTCAGATCTAACCGGGAGGATCATCAATGGCTAAGAAAGCAAAGATGAAAAAAGTGAAGGTTGCTGCGAAACGTAGAAAGAAGGCCGCCACGAAGAAGGCCGGCCGCCGCAAGAAGAAGGGCGGTCGCCGTAAGAAAAGCAAAAAGTAGAGCCTTAGTCCGTAGCGGCCGGAAAAGAAAAAGCCGCAGCAATAGACGAATAGTCGGTCGTCAGACTGACGATGAATAGGTCCGCTCAGCGGACCTATTTTTTTGCCCGTGAAGGGGGGTATCCTCCCTGCACACAGGGGGTGACATGGGCGCCGAAGACAAGAAGAAACGCGCGGCGGATGCCGCCATGGAGTACGTGTCGGACGCGAAGATCGT
>DATIEQ010000295.1:0-6897 GCA_035455665.1 Gammaproteobacteria bacterium
CGACCACAGCAGCGCAGGGCGGCTTGAAGCCACTCCTCGACAAGCGACTCCGAGGGGCCACAAAACCCTCATCCCAGATACAGCACGACAGAAGGAACACTCAGCAGTTAACCAAGCGCCCTCCCATCTCGACGCACACCATTTTATTTACACGCCACAAAAAATTTACCGGTTGCACGGAGTTTACCTGCTAAGCGGGCGGAACAAAGGGCACATCTAGCGCTTTTCGTCGCGGGCGCCCCGGGCTAGCGAGGCGAGGATCTCCGCGCTGGCCTGGCAGCGCGTTCGGCTGCCGCGTGCCACCATTTGGGCGGGGACGGACCGATGAGTTTTGCGGCGGGTTGCTCTGGGTGGAGTCCGGGCCACCGAAGCGCATTGGCTTCGGCCCGGATGCTAAACCAGCCTCGCCAGCGATCGCTGGTGGGGTGGGCCCTCAAGCCAGGTCTATGCGGACTGCATCTTCCCGGAAGGGCATCCAGTTCCTGGGAGGGCATCCAGTCAATGCCGCGCTCATGCAGTCAAGCTCGCACCCATGCCGAGGGCGCCGGGCATCCGGCCACGTTCTCGTAAGCCGGAAGGATGATTCCACTCCGAGCTATCCGCCATGATCCGCATAATGCCAGGATCCCCGGGGTGCAGGCACCTGACATTTTCGTTATCAACGTTTACGGGCTACGGGCCCCGGCTAGGCTGCGGCGTCTGTATGGTCCTGATGCATGAGTTGGACTAATGATCGCAATTGTCCCATGTGCGGAAAGCCGCTGACGCCGGCGGGGAACTACCCGGCGTGGTGTCCGGACTGCGAGTGGGGCGCGCCCAAGCCTGCTAAAGAAAAGCAGAGATTCCTCAAAAGGCGCGTGAACCGGTGGTCGGCACGGCAAGTCGAGGCGCTCTTCAAGCAGGTGTCGGGCGGGGGCGTGCAGCGTCCCGGCTGGAGCCTCGCCCGGCTGGTCTCCTACGCGCTCGCGCTGGTCGTGCACCTCTCCTGCGTTGCGCTGCTCGCTGTCGGGTCTGGCTGTTCGTGACAACGCCGAATGTCATCACTGGCATCGTGGCGACCTTCGCGCTGCTCCTCGCCTATGAGCTGCGGCCACGCCTGGGAAGCTTCCGTAAGCGCCACGATGCGCGGTTCCGTGCTGACGCCCCGGTGCTTTTCGATTTGCTCGATCAAGTTGCGGCCGAAGTCGGCGCGAGGCCTGCGCATGCTGTGATCGCAGACGGCCGCTGGAATGCCTCCTACGCTTCGGTCGGCTGGTGGCGGCGCAGGGTCGTGACCCTTGGCCTCCCGCTGTGGGACGCGCTGTCACCGGACCAGAAGGTGGCACTCCTCGGTCATGAATTCGCCCACGGCGTCAACGGTGACGCGCGGCACGGCGTCGTCGTTGGCACGTCACTGGCCTCCCTTGCCCGGCTCTATGAGCTGCTGTATCCAGATCCGATGCAGCGGGCCCGGATGCGCGCGAGGAGAGGGGGAGGGACTACTGAGCAAGCCGGCGAACCGGTCCAGGCGCTGCTGCGCGGGGTGATCGCTTCGCTCTTCAAGGCAGAACAACTCATCTCGCTGCGCGCGAGCCAGCGCGCCGAGTACCTCGCCGACGCCATCGGCGCCCGAATCGCTTCGCCCGCCAGCATGGCGGGCGCGCTGGACGTCATCATGACCGGCCATGCCACCTACGAGTTCGTCATCGAACAGCGGGCGAAACGGCAGTGGCATCCCGGGAGGCGCAATGCCGACGGACCCGAACTCTGGCATGAGCTGCGCTCCGCCTTCGAGGATCTTCCGGAGAACGAACGCGAGCGCCGCCGCCGGGTCAACAAGTACGCCCTGCTCCAGGTCACCGAAACCCACCCGCCGACCCATCTGCGCATCAGCGTGCTGCGCGGCCTTCCGCCGGGCGGCGCGTCGGTCTCCCTGACAGCCGCGCAGGAAGAGAAGATCCGCGGCGAACTCGCCGCCGACTACACACGGATCGGCAAGTAGCGCGCCGACTTCGACGGGAGCTACCCGGGGTAGGTTGGCGCGGTCCTCGGCCCAGGGGAAGCCAGCGGGATCCGAGGCGCGGTCCTCGGCCCAGGGGAAGCCAGCGGGATCCGAGGCGATGCGGGCTTGCAGGACCTTGTCATCGTGACCGCGTATCTGCTCGAGGAAAGGGAAGTCGCCAGGGTCCACCGTGAGCTCGGCGACTGAGGTGACCGGCACCGGGCTGGCGGCCTGGGCGACCTGGATGCGGGCATCGCCGGCTGCGAGCGGCGGATGGGTCTCGAAGCTTTTTGCCGGCAGCAGGCGGACCACGCCGGGACGCCACGGGCGTTGTGTCAGGGCGATGTCGCTGATGGAGCAGAAGTAACGCGCGTCGCCAAGCTCGCCTACCGGCGCGAAGACGCGGACGCAGGCGTTGCACAACATCACCGGGTAGCGGTCGCGGTCGAGGATCGCGTAGTAAATCGGCCAGATGCCATCCGTCGCCGCGAAGACAGCGCGGCGGTTGCTGGACTGAGCTGGTAGTCGATAGGGCGCTTCGGGCCATGTTCCAGCGCCTGGCTCAGGAGCCGGTCGAAGGCCGCCAGCGTCTCGGGATCTGTCAGGAGCTCAGGTCGGCGAAGCCAGTGCGCGGGGATGTCTATCCTGGCACCGTACTGCCTCCGTTTTGAGGATCAGGCATAGCGAACGGCTGTCAGGATGCGGTCTAGGCCGAAGTCCCAGGCCTGGTCTACGTCGCCGCCCAGCCGGAACGCGCCGGCAAGCTCCATCGTGATGAACCCGTGCGCCCAGGCCACGATCATGCGCGCCGCCGGCAGCGCGCGCTCCGGGCCCACTAGCTCTGCGATCGTGCGCAAGAAGGTGGCCGAAGAGCGTACAGACCGTGCCGTCGCGCCCGGCGCGGCGGCCTGCGGCGTGAACATGAGCGTGTACGTGACCGGGTTAGCGTGGGCGAACTTGCGGAAGGCCGACGTCATTGCCCGCGCGTCCGCGGCGGGATCGCCGGAGCTTGCCGCCGCGTCGAGCGTTGCGGTCAGCTCGTCGGCCACGTCCTCCAGGATGAGCCGGACGAGGTCGGAACGGTCACGGACCCGCTTGTACAGGGACGGTGCGCGCACCCCGACTGCGCTGGCCACGTCGCGCATGGTCAGCGCGTCCATGCCGCGCTCTTCCAGAAGGTACCGCCCGGCAGCCACGATGGCGTCGGTCGAGGTCTGTGCGTGGGCGGGCATCCAGCCCCCTGTTGGTTAAACGCTGGTGATCGGGCTAATTCTATTGCAAAAAGCGAGGAAGGCTAACTATCGTAGCCTTGAAGGCTAACTGTCATAGCCTTAATGTCCCACCTGAGAGGCGTTGCCATGCAGATAGCCAACGGTTTGCACCGGATTGGTTCGGACATCGTCAACAGCTACCTCATCGTTGGCGCGGACGGCGTGACGATCATCGACGCTGGGCTGCCTCGGTACTGGAAGCATCTGAACAGCGAGCTTGCGCAGCTTGGCAAGACCCTCGATGACGTGCGGGCGCTGATCCTCACCCACGGCGACACCGACCACATCGGCTTCGCTGCCCAGTTGAGCCGCGAGAAGGGCATCGCGGCTTACCTCCACCCCGCTGATGACGCACGCGCCCACCTGGAGGTGAAGAAGCCCAACAGCGGCTGGGGGCCGGTCAAGATCGGGCCGCTGGCGGGCTTCATGTGGTACTCAGCGACCCAGGGCGGGCTGAAGATCCCCCCGGCAGGCAAGCTGCTGCCGGTCGAAGACGGCCAGGTGCTCGACGTCCCGGGCTCGCCCCGGATCATCCACGTGCCCGGCCACACGCCCGGGAGCATCGCGGTCCACGTCCCGGCGGTCGATGCCCTCTTCATCGGCGACACCATGACGACCCGCAACGTGCTCACCGGCGTGACCGGACCCAAGCCCGCGCCGTTCACACTCGAACCCAAGCAGGCCATGTCGTCTCTCGCGCGCCTTGGCGAAGTCGACGCGACCTGGGTCCTGCCGGGGCACGGGCCCGCCTGGAACGGCGGCGTGGCCGAGGCCGTGCGGCTTACTCTCGAGGCCGCGGCGCAGTAACGCGATGACACGGTTGCCGGTCTGGTTCGAGCGAGCGGAAAACCTCGCGATCGGCGCCGCGGTTGTCGTCGCCTTCGTCCACCTGCACTTCTCCTGGTGGTGGCTGCCCGTACTCTTCATGGCCTTCGACGTGTCGGCAAACAACGCTGACCCGGCTGACGCGGACCGCCGGCTCGGGCGCCGGCCGCGACTACCAGGTGACAGTTCAGGACGGCCTCGCCAGGTGGCGGGAGGGCCTCGGTCATCGGGCCGACGTCAGTCTCACCATGCCTAGCGACCGCGGCCTGTCACGCCGGGGAAGTGGGATCATCGTCAGCATGATCGGGCGGATGCACCATGTAATCGTGGACTGTCCAGAGCCGACTGCCCTCGCCGAGTTCTACTCAGCGGTGCTAGGGCTGCCGGTCACCTACCGGGACGCAGACTTTGCGGTGGTCGCGGCCAGTGACACAACTTCCGGCCTTGCGTTCCAGCGCGCGCCGGACAACCAGCCGCCGACCTGGCCCGACCCCGCCGTGCCGCAGCAGTTTCACTTGGACATCATGGTGGAGGACGTGGCCGCCGCAGGGCCAAGGGTGCTGGAACTGGGCGCGGTCAAGCTCAACGGCGAGAACGTCTACGCGGATCCGGCAGGCCACCCCTTCTGCCTCATCCCGCGCCCCCGCTGGGCACCGCCCATCCCCAGTGACGGGTGAGCTCCCACGGTGGGTGCCGCTACTTGATGACCTGGATGTCGCAGCAGTGCCCGGTGCGGCCGTCATGCGCTCGTCCCCCGTGACCAGGACCGCTCCGGTCAACTCCGCCAGGGCCACGTAGGCCGCGTCGTACGGTGCCAGGTTCTCGCGCAGTTCCCACATGCGGGGGAGAAGAGGCGACATGTGCCATCGGTCGACGGGGAGCACCATGAGATCCGCGACGAGTTCCGTAGCCGCAGCGTCATCGAACTTCTGGCCACGGACGAGGCCGCTGAGAGCCCGCCCTGACAGCTTGGCGTTGACAACAAAGCCTGCTGAGCCCTGGCCGCGCTAGCGTGAGCCCATGGACGTCTCCGAAACCGAGAACGCCGCGCACCTTGCCTTCGAGCGTGCCAACTCCCCCCGTGCTCGCAACCTGAACTGCTTCATCACCGTCGCGCCGGAGACGCTTCCAGGACTTGACCAAGGGCAGCCGGAAGACGGCCAGCAGGCAATCGGGCCCATCGTCGTGAAGGACAACATCCACGTCGCGGGCCTGCCGAACACGGCAGGAAGCGCAGCGCTGCGCGGCTTCGTCCCGGCAGACGACGCCCCTGCCGTCACGCGGCTGCGCCGGGCCGGCGCCGTGGTGATCGGCAAGACCAACCTGCACGAGCTCGCCATCGGCGTCACCTCAGCCAACGCGGCCTTCGGCGTCGTCCGCAGCGCACTGGACCCGGAACTCGTCGCCGGCGGATCCAGCGGCGGAACAGGAGCAGCGGTCGGCAGCGGGATCTGTTCCCTCGGGCTGGGCACCGACACTGGTGGCTCCGTGCGCGTCCCAGCGGCGTTCAACGGCATCTGGGGATTCCGGCCGAGCACCTGGCGCTATGAGCGAGGGGGTGTGGTCAGCGTCTCCGCGAGGCGCGACACGATCGGGCCGATGGCCGACTCCCTGGCGGGCATCCGCGCTCTCGATGCGGTCCTGGCACACCCGACACGACATGCAGCGGGCAAGGACCGTGGCCGGATCGGCCTGGTCACCGAGGCACTCGCGAGAAGCTCACCCGAAGTCGCGGGCGCCGTCACGGATGCCGCCAGCGCACTCAGGCGAGCCGGCATCGACGTCGTGGAGGTCGACGCCTCAGGCATCCTGACGACCGTGGACGAACTGGAGCCCCAGCTCGGCGCCTTCGAGCTCGCTCCGACCCTCGACGGATACCTCTCCCGGTACGAAATCGAGTACAGCGTCGAGGAGCTCATCGCCTTCGTCGAGGACGATCTCGCCCGCGAAATGCTCCGCACGAGCCAACAGCTACGTGACCAGCCGAACCGCGCCAAACTGAAAGACGAGCTTGACCACCAGCTCGCCGGGCTCGCCGCCGCCTACCGTCAGCTGTTCGCTGAGCAGGAGCTTGCCGCCATCTTGATGCCGACGGTCCCGGTGTCCCCGCCCCGTGTCGACGACGTGCTGCGCGACGCCTCCAGCCTGGACCGCCAGCGCGACAGGTTCATGCTCCTGACCACCACAACCAAGCTCGCCACCATGGTCGCGGCACCGAGCCTCAGCATTCCGGTAGCCGCGCCGACCGGCTGCGGCCTCCTGCTCGACGGCCTGCCGCAGGGCGACGACGCCCTGCTGAGTCTCGCCGAGCATCTCACCAGCGCGCCCACCTAAACAGACATTCGGGGACATTTAGTATCATCGCACCACATATCACAGATACACGTACGGCGCCGAGGCCTCGGTTTTTCACGATTTGGCATCAGGCACCGGTGTATCACGATATGGTTACCGCGGATCAAGCGAAGGACTGGTTACTCAGGCCCCGACGTTGTCGTGTGGCACGGATGGCATCTTTTGGGACGGGTGTTCACGACAATGCAGAGAGTATCTGCGCCCAGAAAGCACAGCCACCACGCGAAAAAGCGTGGCCGTCCCGCCAATTGGCGTGACCGTCCTCCCAATTGGCGTAGCCGTCTCGCTAGTTGGTATCGATGGCCTTTGATAGGGCTGCTAGCTGTGGTAGCGGGAGTTTTTTCCTATACCTTCGTCCCGGCTTCCGGAACCATGCCAATCGCCAACCGCCTAACCCACGGAGTCTTCGCCGCCCCCGCCCTGCCCAGCCTTCTCGGCCAGGGCATGATGGGCACCACTTACGAT
>DATIEQ010000296.1:0-2310 GCA_035455665.1 Gammaproteobacteria bacterium
GACCTCGTGCGCGCTCATCCGAAGATGCCCACCTACCACAGCAGCGAGGGCAACACCAAGATCTCCGCCGCCTGGCTCATCGAGGCCTGCGGCTTCAAGGGCGTGCGCCAGGGGGACGCGGGTGTCTCGTCGCAGCACGCGTTGGTGCTCGTCAACTACGGCCGCGCCACCGGCGCGGATATCTGGTCCCTCGCCCAGCGCGTCCGCGACACGGTGGCGGGGCGCTTCGGCATCGTGCTAGAGCCGGAGCCGCTCATCCTCTGATCGAGGCCCGCCTACTGTCTGGGGTGGGCCGCGAAAAACTTCCAGATCTCAGCCGTGGCATCCATCGCCGTGCTTGGCTTGTCCAGGAAGAAGGCCATCTGCTCGCCCCCCGGCCAGGCATGGCCGCCGCCCTCGATGACGTAGAACACCACCGCTGTATCGTCCTTGCAGCTCGCGTGGGTCTCGATGTGGATGTCCCCGTGCACGGCCTCGACCGCCGCCGGGCATGCGTCCTGCGTCGTCCAGAAATCGATACTGTCCCGTATCGGTTTGTGGTTTTCCTTTTCCCAAGCCTTGCGCCCTACGCCCCCATCCAGGGGGATGTTCTGGTCCGCCGAGCCGTGGATGTGGATGACGGACACGGGGTCCGCGGGCTTGCAGTCTGGGACCTCGATGCCGCCCGAGACCGTGCCCACGGCAGCGAAGAGGTCGCTCGCCTCACAGGCGAGACGGTAGGACATCATGGCGCCGTTCGAGAGGCCGGTGGCGTAGATGCGCTTGGGATCGACGGAGTAGCCCTTCTCGATCTGGGCCACCAGGGCGCGGATGAAGCCCACGTCGTCCACGTCATGCTCTTGCGCGTAACCACAGCAGTTCCCCGCGTTCCAGGTGTAGAGCCCCTGGCGGTCAGCCCGCCGCATGAGAAACCCGCTCCGGCCGGTGCCGTCGGGATACACCACGATGAAGCCGCCCTTATCCGATTCCGCGTCGAAATGGGTCTGCTTGGCCGCGCCGGCGGCGCTCCCGCCCCCACCGTGGAGCACCACCACGAGCGGCACCGGGCCTTTCGGTAGCGCTGCGGGCACATGCACGATATAGGTCCGGTCCAGGCCGCCGGACTGCAGATGCTCAAGCGGATCGTCGTCGCCGAAAACCGTCTGGAGCGACACAAGGCTGGGTAAAGCGAGCAACAGGATTACGATCTTCTTCATGGAACCCCCTTAAGAGCATAAACGCGCCACGTCATACGCGGGTGACAGGCATAGGCTAAGCTTAAGCCCGGGTTTCAGAGGGGATGCTCCAGTGATACACCGTGACACCGTCCGGCAAGCAGGCCGCAAGGCCATCGCGCTCATCGAGGACTTGGGCCTCCTGCTCATCCTGGTCGCGACCGCGGTCGCCATCGTGCAGGTGGGCGTGATCATGGTCGAGCAGCGGCAGGTGCAGCTCGCGGACCTCCTGCTGCTCTTCATCCTGCTGGAAGTCATCACCATGGTGGAGAACTACTGGCGGGTCGGGAAACTGCCGGTGCGCATCCCCTTGTATATCGCCATGGTCTCCATGGCGCGCTATCTCATCCTCGACACCGGCGACGCCCACAACGAACACGCCCTCTACATCACCGGCGCGATCCTGATCCTGGCGGTTTCTGTCTTCGTAGTGCGCTACGGTCACAACAAGTTCCCCTACCAAGAACAGGACGGGTCGGCAGACTACTAGTAAACCCACAAGCGGATCGGAAAAATGGCCGCTGTATTGCTGCCATTTCCATTATCTGCCGAGAAATAACCTCACTGCTGAGTCGCTGCTGGAATGACGTACTGAGGTACGAGATCGGTCATGAACTTGTACCAAGTGCCGAAGTCCCCGTAGTTCCCCGCGGTGAAGCCGACCACGAGATCGAGCTCCGGCGAGACGATCACGAACTGACCGCCGTTGCCGCCCGCTTCGTAGAGCTTGTAGCTCTTGTCTCCCGATTTCACGTCCACGATGTGCCAGGTGTAGCCGTAGTGGTGGTCCGCGGCGAAGGCCGAGGCCGCCTGCCAGGAGGCCTTCACCCAGGCTGTACTCACCACCCGCCGGCCGTTCCAGGTCCCGCCGTCGAGGTAGAGCTGCCCGAGTTTGAGCAGGTCGCGGGGGCGCATCTCGATGCCGCCGCCCATGTAGCCCTCGCCCGTGGGCATGAGGTTCATGTGGTAGACGCCGATGTCCATCGGCTTCGCGTAGTACGCCGCGAAGAACTCCGGCAGCGGCATGCCGCTGGCGTTCCTGACCACCCCGCCCAGGAGGTTCACCCCCGCGGAACAGTACACCGCCTGGTCCCCG
>DATIEQ010000297.1:0-4821 GCA_035455665.1 Gammaproteobacteria bacterium
ATCGACTTCGATCGCGGCGCGCGGCGCGCGCCGGCGAACGCCTGGCAGCAGGCGAACCTGGACAGGCTGTCCCGATCCCTGCGGAAAGTCTCGAGCGATGCTGCAGCAGCCGGACGTGGTTGGGCGGCGCTCCTGGACGCCTACCGTTCAGGAGGCTAGCATCGTGGCGCTGCCCGTCCTGCGGAGCCCGTTGATGCGCATCCGTCTTCCGGCCGTCCTCACCGCCTTGCTCGTGGTCGTCGCCTGCGGACGTTCCAACCCGCCGCCCGCACCCGCCGTGTCGACCGCTGCGCCTCCCGTCGCCGCGAGCGCGCCGGCTGCGGTACCGGCCGTCTCGACGACGCCCGCGGCGTCGAGCGCACCCGGTGCTGCGACGGCGGCCGAGGCGGAGCCCGCCGGCCCGGAATCCGCCGGCGACGTGGTGCTGGCCCAGGGGAGCGTCACGGACACGGGCGCGGATGGGAAGAGCCGCCCGCTGCAGGACGGAGACACGGTCTATCCCGGCGACTCCTTCGTACTCGGCGACGACAGCTACCTAGACGTGGATTTCGAGGACGGCGGCCGCATCCTGCTCCGGCCCGACACCACGTTCCAGATCCAGCAATACCATTTCGATCCGGCCGCCCATCCCGCCACGGGCGCCGAGCCGGCGCCGGAACCGCTCGCCACGGCGCCCCCGCCGGAGAACTCCTTCTTCAAGCTGGTCAAGGGCGGCCTGCGGGCGGTGGATGGGCTCATCGGCCATTCCCATCCCGAGAACTACGGCATCGAGACGCCGGTGGCCACGATCGGCGTGCGCGGCACGGCCTTCGACGTGCGCTACTGCGGCGACGACTGCAAGGACGAGGCGGATGCGAGCGGCGCCCCGGACAACGGCCTCTATACCTCGGTGAGCGAGGGCGCCATCGGCGTCAAGAACGACACCGGCGAGACCGTCACCCCGGCCGGGCATGCCGCCTTCGTGAAGAGCCGCCGCGAACATCTGCGCGCCTTGGCGGCGCCGCCCAAGGCCTTGCGCCACATGCAGCTGCCGGAGAAGCTCAAGGCACGCGATGACAGCATGCGGGCGAAGGTGCACGTGCGCCAGCAGCAGCGCCGCCGCCAGATCATCGAACGGCGCCAGCGGCAGGCGGCGCAGCAGAAGCTCCACGGCGGCCCCGCTACGTCTGCGACGGGGAAGAACGCCGGCACGCCGGAGGCGGGGGGGCGGCGCGAGGAGCGCCTGGAGAAGCGCGGCGCGATGACGCCGGCGGAGAAACGCCAACAGCGTCTCGAGCGGCGCGAAGGCAAGGTGGCCGGTGAACCGGCGGGATCAGCCCGCGCAGGCGCCGCGGCAAAGACACCTGCGGAGCGCAGGCAGGAACGCCGTGAAGGACAGCGGGCGGGCGGCGGAAAGCGGGCGGAGCCGACGGCGCACAAGCCGTCAGAGGCCGCACCCGGCAAGACGCCGGGCGGAAAGGGCGCGCAGCAGAAGGCGAAGACCAAGCAGGACGAAACAGCCACGCCGCCGAAAGCGCAAAAAGGCAAGCCGGATCAAGGCAGCCAGGACAAATGCAAGGATGACAAGAAGAAGAAAAAGGACAAGAACAAGAAAGATAAATGCGACGGCGATTGAGCCGGCCGTTACCTAGTCCCGCGGCACGACCTTGAAGCGATCATGTATCCATAAATATTGTTCGGGGGCCTGGCGTATGCAGCCCTCCAGCCAATGGTTGATGCGCAGCGCGTCACCCGCCGCGTCGTCGGAGGGGAAGCCTTCCAGCACCGGTCCCAGCGTCAGGCGGTAGCCTGTGGTGCCCGGCAGACGCCGGCCGAAGAAAGGCACCACCGGCGCGCCACTAGTGCGGGCGAGACGCGAGAGCACGGTGTTGGTAGGAGCAGGCACGCCGAAGAAAGGCACCATGACGCTGTCCTTGCCCCGGTAGCCCTGGTCCGTGGCGTACCAGACCGGCTTGCCTTCCTTCAGGCTCTTCAACATCACGCGGATCTCGTTGCGCTGGATGGTGCGCTCGAACAACCGTTCACGGCTCTTGCGCATGACCTCTTCGATCACCGGGTTGCGGATAGGCCGGTACATGAGGTGCAAGTCGGTGTGCAGGCCGAGCAGCCGGCCCGTGATCTCGAGGGTGGTGAAATGCGCGCCCAGCAGGATCACCCCGTTGCCTTTCGCCCGGGCGGCCTGCAGATGTTCCAGTCCTTCGATCGTCCCCCAACGCTCCAACCGCCGGGCGCTGAGCCACCAGCATTGGCCGAATTCCAGCAGGGCTATCCCCAAGGACTCGAAGTGCCGCCGCACGGTCCGCTCGCGCGCGGCCGGGTCGAGTTCGGGCAGGCAACGCTCCAGGTTCACCTGGGCGATGCGCCGCCGACGCTGCGCCATGAGCCTCAGGAGGCGGCCCATGACGCGGCCGATGGCGAGCTGCGCAGCATATGGCAAGAGCACGGCCAGGCGCATGAAGCCCAGCAGCAGCCAGGTGGGCCAGTAACGGGGTCTGAGAAGAGCGGCGCGCATCATGCGCCCGTGGCGTTCGAATGCATGGCGCCAGTGTAACGGCGGCCTTGCATCGGGTACAGAGTGCGCCGGCCTGGTACGGAAATGGAGCGATTGCACCTGCATGTTATGATTCGCAGCGGTTTTCCACCGGTTTTTTGAGGTTCACATGCAGGTCAGCGTCCCGCAGTTCGATGGCGTGCGCGTCTTGGTGGCGGGCGACGTGATGCTGGATCGCTACTGGTTCGGGGCCACCCAGCGCATCTCCCCTGAGGCCCCGGTGCCGGTGGTGCACGTGCGCGATACCGAGGAGCGCCCCGGCGGCGCCGGCAACGTGGCGGTGAACCTGGCGAGCCTGGGCGTGCATTGCACCGTGCTCGGCATCACCGGCGACGACGGCATCGCCGACGCCCTGCAGGCCTCCATGCAGAAGCGCGGTGTGAGCTGCAAGTTCACGCGCCTCAAGAACACCGCCACCATCACCAAGCTGCGCGTGCTCTCACGCCATCAGCAGCTCATCCGCCTGGATTTCGAGGAGACCTTCGGCAGCTTCGCCACCGCGCCGCTGCTGCCGGCATTCAAGCCGGCCCTCGCCGAGAACGACGTGGTGATCCTCTCCGATTACGGCAAGGGCGCCCTCGCGGCGGTGCAGGATCTCATCGCCGCTGCCCGCGCCGCCGGCAAGCCGGTGCTGGTGGACCCCAAGGGCCGGGATTTCAGCAAGTACAAGGGCGTGACCTTGATCACGCCGAACCTGGCGGAACTGGAAGCGGTGGTCGGTGAATGCCCCGACGAGGCGGCCATCGTCAGCAAGGGCGAGAAGCTGCGCGCCGAACTGGGCCTGAAGGCCTTGCTCGTCACGCGCAGCGAGCAGGGCATGACCCTGCTGGAGTCCGGCAAAGCGCCCCTGCACCTGCCCACCCAGGCGCAGGAAGTATCCGACGTCACCGGCGCCGGCGACACGGTCATCGCCGTGCTGGCCGCGGGGCTGGGCGCGGGCCTCGATTACGCCCATGCAGCGGCGCTCTCGAATCTCGCCGCCGGCATCGTGGTGGGCAAGCTCGGCGCCGCCACCGTCAGCACCACCGAACTGCGTCTCACCGCCCACAGCCGCAGCGGCAGCGGCGTGCTCAACGAGGCCACGGCGCTGGACGCCGTGGCCCACGCCCGCAGTCAAAACGAGCGCATCATCATGACCAACGGCGTGTTCGACATCCTGCATGCCGGACACGTGACCTATCTCGAGGCGGCACGCAGGCTCGGCGACCGGCTCATCGTCGCGGTGAACGACGATGCCTCCGTGCAGCGGCTCAAGGGCAAGGACCGGCCGGTGAACGCGCTCGCGAACCGCATGAAGGTGCTCGCCGCTCTGTCCTGCGTGGATTGGGTGGTGCCCTTCTCCGAGGACACGCCGGAGCGGCTCATCTGCAAGCTGCTGCCGGACGTGCTGGTGAAGGGCGGCGATTACACGGCGAAGGACGTGGCGGGTTACGGCTGCGTGACGAAGAACGGCGGGAAGGTCGAGATCTTGCCGTTCGTGGACGGGCTCTCGACGACGAACGTCATCGAAGCGATCAAGAAGAAGTCCTGAGTCTCCGTGCGTTTTCTCTATTCCCTCGCATTAGTCGTCCTCGCGCCCATCGCCTTCGCTTGGTTCTTCTGGCGCACGCTGCGCCAGACGGGCTCGCCGGACAAGCTCGGCGAGCGCCTGGGAAGCTCCCCTTACCTGCATCCGGGCATCGGCATCTGGGTACATGGCGCCTCGGTGGGGGAGGTGCGTGCCGCGGCGCCGCTGGTGCAGCTGCTGCACCGCCGCTATCCCGAGCGCCCGATCGTGGTCACCACCTTCACCGGCGCCGGGCGGCGCCAGGCGCGCCAGCTCTTCGGCGATCGGGTGGTGGTGTCGCTCATCCCTTACGACCTGCCGTTCTTCGTCAGCCGCTGGCTCAACACGGCCCAGCCGGCGCTGGCGGTGATCATCGAGACGGAGATCTGGCCGAACCTGTTCGCGGCCTGCGCCCGCCGCCACATCCCGCTCCTGCTGCTGAGCGCCCGGTTGTCGGAGCGGGCCTTCGGCCGGTACCGGAACTACCGCCGCCTGGTGCAGAAGGCCCTCGCCTGCACTACGGCCATCGCCGCCCAGACGGAGGCGGACGCGGCCCGCTTCCAGGCCCTGGGGGCCGAGAGCGCGCGGCTGTCGGTGATGGGTAATCTGAAATTCGACATCCAAGTGACCGAGGAACTGCTCGCGGCCGGCCACACGCTGCGCGCCAAGCTCTTCGGCGACAACCGGGTGTGGGTGGCGGGCAGCACCCGTGAAGGGGAAGAGC